>JAEZMI010000011.1 GCA_023414975.1 Pseudomonadota bacterium
GGGGAAATGTCGGGATCAGGTTGCGTGGCTTGCGCGTCGGTGGCCGGGGGAACCGTCGCCTGGGGGATCGTATGCATTCCGTTTCCTGGTACCGTCTGAGCCGCCGCACCCGAAGTGATCCACCTCCCCCACGACGTGCGACGCGGGGGCCGGCGGATTGCAGAGGGCGCGTATGCGCTTGTCAACGCCCGAAATGGCGGCGGCGTTCCGATACCGACCGGAAAAATTTATGGCGGCCGTCGCGGCAGGCGGGCCGTCAGCCCGTCCCGGCACCCACTTAAGCCCGCCTTGACCCACGCGGCCGCCACGCCGCTCAGCCGAGCCTTGCCTGTCCGCTCAGCGCGCCGGCAGCAACTGGCCGTCGGAGGAGGGCAGCGAGCCTCCGTCCCAATGCAGCCTTATGCCCCGGCCGCCTTCGGCCTTCACCGCATAGAGCGCCTGGTCGGCACGCTCGATCAGCACCGAGCGCACCTCGCCCATCGCCGCGTCGGGAGGGATGATCTGCAGGCAGGAGGCGCCGATGCTGATGGAGAGCCGCGCGCCGGGAATGCTGGCGTGTTCGATATCCAGCGAGTCGACCGCCCGGTGCAGCGCCTCGGCCACTTTCAGCGCCCCGGCGGCCGCGGTCCCCGGCAGCACCACGACGAATTCCTCTCCGCCGAAGCGGGCGATGATGTCGCCGGGCCGGCGCAGCACGCCTTCCATCACCTTGGCGACGGAGTGCAGCGTGTCGTCGCCGGCGAGGTGGCCATAGCGGTCATTGTACTTCTTGAAGTCGTCGATATCGACCAGCAGCACCGACAGCGGGACCTTGTCGCGTCGGCAGCGCAGGATTTCGCGCGGCAGCAGCTCTTCCAGCGCGTGGCGGTTCCAGAGCCCGGTGAGCGCGTCGGTGGACGCTGCCTCCACTAACCTCTGGTTGGCGGACTGCAACTCACGATTGGCCTTTTCGAGCCGTTCTTCCAGCCGCTTCTGCTCGGTGATCTCCGTCAGGGCGGCGCACAAGGCCGTCACATGGCCCGCCTCGTCGCGCAGCGGGCGCACGGCGGCGATGAAGATGCGGCCGAAAAGGGTGATCTCCTGCTGCGGTTCGCTTTTGCCCTGGTCGAAGCCGAGGAAAGCACGCTCCGCGCTGTCGACGGCGGTGCTGCCGCAGACCTCCCCAAGGCAGCGCCCGCTGATGTCGCCGTTCTCGGCCGGGACCACGGCCGCAAACTCGCGATTATACGCGATTATCCGCCCGTCCCGCGCGATGACGCAGGATGCGACCGGAAAATCGATATAAATGCGGCGAATATCGTCGGCTGATATGTGAGCGAGCATTCCGCCGAACTTGCAGCATGAACGATGGGGATTGTTAACTATAGCATCTGCCCGCGTGTCCGCAATTGACGGTTGTTGAATGTATGCCGACTGTCGGCGGAAACGTCGCGGTAGTGACAAGCACCGCGGTGGCGAGAGGCGCCAGGACTTTGGGGCTTTGGGGCCTGGGACTTTGGGGCTTGGGTCCGCGGCGCTTGAACGGCAGCGCGTGGGGCGAACGGCGCCCCCGCCTGAACGGGCTGCGGTCTTGCCGCTCGCGGGCGCGCGGTTTACATAGCGCCCGACCCAATTCCGTCCCGTCGCAGGGCCCGTCGCCGTCCGGCGGCCGGCGTCCCCCACGCGCCTACGCGCAGGATCTGGCACATGGCTTCCTACCAGTACGTCTACCACATGCACGGCATGACCAAGGCCTATCCGGGCGGCAAGAAGGTGCTGGAGAACATCCACCTGTCCTTCTACCCCACGGCCAAGATCGGCGTGCTTGGCGCGAACGGCGCGGGTAAGTCCACCCTGCTCAAGATCATGGCGGGGATGGACAAGGACTTCACCGGCGAGGCCTGGGTCGCGGAGGGCGCGCGCGTCGGCTACCTGCCGCAGGAGCCGCAGCTCGACCCGACCAAGACGGTCCGCGAGAACGTGATGGACGGCGTCGCCAAGCAGAAGGCGATCCTCGACCGCTACAACGAACTCGCCATGAACTATTCCGACGAGACGGCGGACGAGATGACCCGCCTGCAGGACGAGATCGAGGCGCAGGGCCTGTGGGATCTCGACAGCAAGGTCGACCAGGCGATGGACTCGCTCGGCTGCCCGCCGGATGACTGGGAAGTCACCAAGCTGTCGGGCGGCGAGCGCCGCCGCGTCGCGCTGTGCCGCCTGCTGCTGGAACAGCCGGAACTGCTGCTGCTCGACGAGCCGACCAACCATCTCGACGCCGAGACGGTGAATTGGCTCGAAGGCCACCTGCGCAACTATCCGGGCGCCATCCTCATCGTCACCCATGACCGCTACTTCCTCGACAATGTGACGGGCTGGATCCTCGAACTGGATCGCGGCCGCGGCATTCCCTATGAGGGCAACTATTCCTCGTGGCTGGCGCAGAAGCAGAAGCGCATGGCGCAGGAGGGCCGCGAGGAAGAGGCCCGCCAGCGCGCGCTGGCCGCCGAGCAGGAGTGGATCGCCGCGAGCCCCAAGGCCCGCCAGGCCAAGAACAAGGCCCGCATCCAGCGCTACGACGAACTCGTCCGCAAGGCGGGCGAGAAGGCCCCGACCACCGCGCAGATCATCATCCCGGTGGCCGAGCGGCTCGGCAACAACGTCATCGACTTCAACGGCCTCACCAAGGCTTTCGGCGACAAGCTGCTGATCGACGACCTCACCTTCAAGCTGCCGCCTGGCGGCATCGTCGGCATCATCGGTCCCAACGGCGCGGGCAAGACGACGCTGTTCCGCATGATCACCGGGCAGGAGAAGCCGGACGCCGGTTCGATCACCCTCGGCGAGAGCGTGCGTCTCGGCTATGTCGACCAGAGCCGCGACGCGCTGGACGACAAGAAGACCGTCTGGGAGGAAATCTCCGGCGGCAATGAGGTGCTGTATCTCGGCAAGCGCGAGATCAATTCGCGCGCCTATTGCTCGGCCTTCAACTTCAAGGGCGGCGACCAGCAGAAGAAGGTCGGCATGCTCTCGGGCGGTGAGCGCAACCGCGTGCATCTCGCCCGTATCCTCCAGCAGGGCGCGAATGTCCTGCTGCTCGACGAGCCGACCAACGACCTCGACGTCGAGACGCTGCGCGCGCTGGAAGAGGCGCTGGAAGACTTCGCCGGCTGCGCGGTCATCATCTCGCATGACCGCTTCTTCCTCGACCGCATCGCCACCCACATGCTCGCCTACGAGGGCGACGGCCATGTCGAGTGGTTCGAGGGCAACTTCCACGATTACGAGGAAGACAAGAAGCGCCGCCTCGGCACGGACTCCATCATCCCGCACCGGCTGAAGTACAAGAAGTTCACGAGGTGATTGAATACCTCTGTACGCTTCAGCAATTCGTGGGGTAAATTCTTCCCGAAGCTCAGTGGAGGCTTTTCCTCGCGCTGTTCATGAAGCAACGTTGCGGGGCGGAGCGCGATCGGGTCGGATTGAATCGATCGGATCGGGCTCTCTGAAGGAGCATGCGCCGATGGACCGGGGCGGCGCAGGCGGTTCGGCGCATGCTCTGGGTAGCCCGCAACGAGGATGGCGACCGGGGCATGTCGGTGGATGAGCTGGGTGGGGCGGGGCCTCACGACCGTATGTCGGGACTTCCCGGCATCCTGCAGATCCTGCCCAATGTTCTCGATCGCCTGCCGGTCGGCATCCATATCGAGGATGCCGATCTGCGCAGCGTCTATATCAATGAAGAGTTCACCCGGATCTTCGGCTATCGGATCGATGAGATCGAGCTGCCCGAATTGTGGTGGCCCATGGTCTATCCCGACGAGGCCTACCGGGCGCAGGTGCAGGACGAGTGGTTTCGCGCCGTCGCGACCGCCAAGCAAAACAACACGGAAATTCCGCCGCAGGAATGGCGCGTCACCTGCCGGGGCGGCATTCAGAAGATCGTTCAGTTCCATTACCGCGCGGTCGGCGATTATCACGTCCACGCCTATGTCGACGTCACCACCCGGCACAAGCTGGACGCGGAGCTGCGCGAATTCGCCAATACCGATCCGCTGACCGGGCTGTCCAACCGCCGCCACTTCTTCGCGGCCGCCGCCGCCCAGATGGCCACTCCCATGCCGGCGGCCGTGCTGCTGATCGATGTCGATCATTTCAAGTCGGTCAACGACCGGTTCGGCCATGCCGTCGGGGATGTGGCGCTGGCGCAGGTGGCCGGCCTGTGCCGGGCGGCGCTGGCGGGAGAGGGGCTGCTCGCGCGCTGGGGCGGGGAGGAATTCGCCGCGTTCCTGCCCGGCCTCGACGCCGGCGCCGCGCAGCGCATGGCCGAGCGCATCCGCGGGCAGGTGAGCGGTGCCGATATCGTGGTCGAGGGCGGGCGGCTGACGATTTCCGTCAGCGTCGGCGGGGCCTGCCGGCTCGATGGCGAGGCGACGCTGGACGGCCTGCTGCTGCGCGCGGACAAGGCGCTCTACGCCGCCAAGGCTGCCGGGCGCGACCGCGTCGTGTTCGCCTAGGGGGTGTTCGCCTGGGGTGCGCCGACCGGCCTGCTGATCGGATCACGCATTCTCGATCCGGGAGTGGGAGGGCGATGGTCGCGGCGCGCGCCAAATCGCGCTATCCCGACGCGATGATCCGTGGGTTGCGCTCTCTGCTTGCCGCCGGGCTGCTCGCCGTGCTGATGCCGGTGAGCGCCTTCGCCGATGCCGCCTTCGACCGCTGGCTGGCGGCGCAATGGCCGGCGGCCCAGGCGATGGGGATTTCCCGCGCCACCTTCGAGCGCGAAACGCGCGGGCTGGAGCCGGACCTGTCGCTCCCCGATCTCGCCCTGCCCGGCAAGCCCAAGGCGCCGGACCGACAGGCCGAGTTCGTGCAGACGCCGGCCACCTATGTCTCCGACAAGGCCATCGCCACCTACGCCGCGCGCGGGCGGGCGCTGGCGAAGCAATATGCCCCGCAGCTCGCCGCGCTGGAGAAGCGCTTCGGCGTGCCCGGCCCGATCCTGCTCGCCATCTGGGCGCGCGAGACCTCCTATGGCGGGGCGAAGCTCGACCGCGACGCGCTGCGCGTGCTCGCCACGCAGGCCTATGTCGGCCGCCGCAAGGACGAGTTCCGCGCCGAATTCCTCGCCGCGCTGAAGATCCTCGACGAGGGCCATGTCGCGCGTGCGCAGATGAAGAGTTCCTGGGCCGGCGCCATGGGCCTCACCCAGTTCCTGCCGACCGGCTATCTCACCTATGGCGTCGATCTCGACGGCGACGGCACCGCCAATATCTGGAACGACGTGCCCGAGGCGCTGGCCGCGACGGCGAGCCTTCTCAAGGAAAAGGGCTGGCAGCCCGGCAAGCGCTGGGCCTATGAGATCACCGTGCCGGCGGCGTTCGATTGCACGCTGGCCGAGCCGGAGACGCGCCTGTCCATCGGCGAGTGGCTGAAGCGCGGGGTGAAGATCGCCGATGGCCGTCGCGTTCCGCCGGCGACGCTGAAGGACGCGGCCTCGATCATCATGCCCGCCGGGCCCTATGGCCCCGCCTTCCTGACGCCCGACAACTACTTCGTGCTGAAGAGCTACAATTTCGCGGACCTCTACGTGCTCTATGTCGGCCATCTCGCCGACCGCATCGAGGACGACCGGCCCTTCGCGCAGGGCTGGAAAGACATCGCGCTGGTGAAGACGTCCGACCTCGAATTCATGCAGAAGGTGCTCACCCGCGAAGGCTTCTACGCCGACAAGATCGACGGCAAGGCCGGCATGAAGACCCGTTCGGCGCTCGGCGCCTATCAGAAGGCCAATGGCCTCGCCGTGGATTGCTGGCCGGACGCGGCGGTGCTCGCCCATATGAAGAAGGGCGGGTAGGGGCGGTTTCGTGCCCGCCCTGTCCACCCCACACTCCGTCATCGCCGGGCTTGGCCCGGCCATCCACGTCTTTGGCCGCGCGCGGGACGTCGTGGATCCCCCGGCCAAGCCCGGGGATGACGGCATGACGGGGGTGGCACCTGCCGCAGCGGCAAATGGCAAAGCGCCCCGCCCGTCATCCTGAGGTGCCCGGCGGCGCCGGGCCTCGAAGGACGCACACGGCTTCCGTTCTCAACCCGTCCTTAAAGCGGGCCTTGGCGCCGTGATCCGCTGCGACGACGGGGGGCCAGGAAACGGGCCTGCCGGAAAGCGGGCCCTGCGACGGGGGC
>JAEZMI010000112.1 GCA_023414975.1 Pseudomonadota bacterium
TCTCGCGCTTCAGCGCGGTGTTCTTCTCCGGGTCGAAGCAGGAATCGCCTTCGCCCTCGCAATTCACGCAGGCCTTCATCACGGCCTTCATGTGCTTGGCGACGACCTTGGAGCCGGTGACGAGGGCGGCGACCTTCTGCTCCTCCTTCACCTTCCAGTCGACATAGGTCTCGATGTCCGGGTGATCGACGTCGACGACCACCATCTTGGCGGCGCGGCGCGTGGTGCCGCCCGACTTGATAGCGCCGGCGGCGCGGTCGCCGATCTTCAGGAAGGACATGAGGCCCGAAGAGCGGCCGCCGCCGGAGAGCTTCTCGCCCTCGCCGCGCAGCGCCGAGAAATTGGAGCCGGTGCCCGAGCCATACTTGAACAGGCGCGCCTCGCGCACCCACAGGTCCATGATGCCGCCCTCATTGACGAGGTCGTCGCTCACGGACTGGATGAAGCAGGCATGCGGCTGCGGGTGCTCGTAGGAGGACTTCGAGCGCGTCAGCTTGCCGGTGACGTAATCGACGTAGAAATGGCCCTGGCCGGGGCCGTCAATGCCATAGGCCCAGTGCAGGCCGGTGTTGAACCATTGCGGCGAGTTCGGCGCGGCCATCTGCATGGCCAGCATGTAGCGGTGCTCGTCGAAGAAGGCCTGCGCATCCTCCTCCGAATCGAAATAGCCGCCCTTCCAGCCCCAATAGGTCCAGGTGCCGGCGAGGCGGTCGAAGACCTGACGGGCGTCGATCTCGCCGATGTAGCGTTCCTTCTCGGGGAGGGCGCCGAGCGCCTTCTCATCGGCCGCGCCGCGCCAGAGGAAAGACGGGACGGTCTCCTCCTCGACCTTCTTCAGCCGCGCGGGCACGCCGGCCTTGCGGAAATACTTCTGCGCGAGGATGTCGGTCGCGACCTGCGAGAAATGCTCGGGCACATCGATGCCTTCGAGGCGGAACACCACCGACCCGTCGGGATTGCGGATTTCGCTCGTCGCCTTGCGGAATTCCATCGCGGCGTAAGGTGACTGGCCGGCCTTGGTATAGCGGCGCTCGATGCGCATGATCGTCGTCCCTCGCAGCGCCGCTGAGGGCGCCCATCCATGGTCAACAAAGGCCCGTGCCGGACGCCGCGGGGGCACCAGCAAGCTACTCGACAGACTGTGTGAAAAGCCGGCTTCGCCGGTTTCGTGATTGTGACATAAATGTGCCCCGATTCCGGTCCGGAGGCAAACCTCGATTTGATGTCAGGCCCGATCTGTTGTGGATGGCGGCCTGCCGTCATCTAGATGTAGTGTCTCACTCAGAGATTGCCAGTATCTTAACGTGAAGGCTAGTTCCGATGCAGGGAACCGCCGAGCTATCGCTTCCGGCACTGAATTGGCTGGAAAGCGGGGAACACGGCACTTACGCACTGGTGCTGACGCGACTTATGTGACGCACATTCAGAATCGGGATCGGGAGCAAGGATGAACTGGACCGTTCCGATGCGCAACTCCTCCACGTCTAAGTACGCGACATGCGGTAGAGAAGCGCCGCTTACCTACTATGGGTTGGGGTGCTATCGCGGCATCGCTCCTTGCGGGGGCTAAGGGCCGGGTTTCCTGAGGGAAATGCGGTTCGTTCGGTTGCCCCGGCGCGACACGGGCGCTGCGGAAGAGGACGTTGCCCTCGCCGCGCGGGGTAGCGGGGGTTAAACACCGCCTGGGCGCCTGCGCGCGCTGGACACCGGCGGGTCCGGGTGGCATGTTCCGGCCCATCTTCCAGCCGGCGCAGGGACGATTTCCGTGAAGCTTTCCGACTTCCTCACCGAGACCTTCACCTGGTGGAATGGCCAGACCATGGGCACGCGTTTCCACACCTGGCGCCATGGGGAATTCGTCGGCGCGGATGAGTTCGGCAACAAGTATTACCGGACCAAGGGCGGCGCGATCGACCCGGCGCTCGGCTTCGAGCGGCGCTGGGTGATCTTCAACGGCCCCGCCGAGGCGACCGCGATCCCGCCGGGCTGGCACGCCTGGATGCACCAGCGCAGCGATGTTCCGCCCTCGCAGGAGACCTATGTGGCCCGCGAGTGGGAAAAGCCGCACCGGCCGAATCCGACCGGCACGCCGCAGGCCTATCGCCCGGCCGGTTCCACGGTCGGTTTCGGCCACCGCCCCGCCGTCACCGGCGACTACAAGGCGTGGACGCCCGAGTGAGGTGACGGCGCCGCCTGTCGGCCCCGTGTTCCGCCGCCCCGCCAGCTTTCGCGCGGGCCCGCCCCGACATCGCCGCATTGCCCCGCATCTTGACGCGAGGCGTGCGCCGCGGCCGGCGCGCGATTTCCGAGGCCCTGTGATGCTCTCCGCCCCGATGCGTACCCTCCTTCTCGCCGCTGCGGCGTCCTTCGCCCTTGGCGGGCCGCTGGCCGCTCAGGGCTGGCAAGGCGGGGTCGAATCGCAGCCGCTCGCCCCGCCGCCCGGCGCCGTGGAGAACCCCGATTCGCCACCCGGCGGCGCCGGCGTGCCCTCCATCATGGCCCCGCCCGAGGGCGGCGAGGTGCGCCAGCCGGCCCCGGCCCAGCCCGAAGTGCCCGGTCAGGCGACCGTTGGCCCCAGCGGCGACATCGAGGTGGTGCAGCCCCCGGCCGAGAAGGTGGTGAACAAGACCGCCGTGTTCTCCGGCCTCGACAAGATCACCGGCCGCATCATCTCCTTCGACGTGGCGGTGAACGAGACCGTGCAGTTCGGCGCGCTGCGCATCACGCCCCGCGCCTGCTACACGCGGCCCTCGACCGAGTCGCAGAACACGACCGGCTTCGTCGAGATTCAGGAGATCACGCTGGACGGGAAGGTGCAGCCGCTGTTCGGCGGCTGGATGTTCGCCTCCAGCCCCGGCCTGCACGGCGTCGAGCACCCGATCTATGATGTGTGGCTGAGCGACTGCAAGCAGACCGATCCGGTGATCGCCTCACCCGGCGGCCAGCAGTAGAAATCGCCTTCGCCCTCGAGCGCCTGGGCGAGCAGCCGGTGATAATGCCGGCGTGTGACCTCGATGGCGCCGAAGCTGCGCAGATGGTCCGTCACGAACTGGGTGTCGAGCAGGGTGAAGCCGCCGGTGCGAAGCCGCGCCACCAGATGCACCAGCGCGACCTTCGACGCATCGCGCGCGCGATGGAACATGCTCTCGCCGAAGAAGGCCCGGCCGAGCCGCACGCCGTACAGCCCGCCGACCAACTCGCCATTCTCCCAGGCCTCGACGGAATGGCAGAAGCCGCGCTCATAAAGATCGCAGTAGAGCTTGCGGATCCGCCGGTTGATCCAGGTGGAGCCGCGCCCCTCGGCCGGGGCGGCGCAGCCGTCGATCACGGCCTCGAAATCGTGGTCGATCCGCACCTCGAAACGGTCGGACCGCACGGTGCGGGCGAGACGGCTGGACATAACGAAGTCATCGAGCGGGATCACGCCGCGCCGTTCCGGCTCGATCCAGTACAGGCCGGGGTCGTCGGCACTCTCGGCCATCGGGAAAATGCCACAGGCATAAGCCTTCAGCAGGACCTCCGGCGTGATCTCGACCTGATGTTCGCGCGGGTGTGACATGACGCCAGAATGACGGAGATGCGCGGTGCTGTGAAGGCGCCGGTGCCGGTGCCGGCGTCACAATCGCTCAATTGCGAGCGTGGCAGGAAAAAAGAAAATGGCCGGGACGTGCCCGGCCATGATGATCGATGGCGATGCGCCGCGCCTCAGGCGCCCGGCTCGCCCTCGGCCAGGAAATGCTCCAGCCAGTGGATGTCATAGGCGCCGCGCTGGATGTCGGGGTTCTCCACGAGCTCGCGGAACAGCGGCAGCGTGGTCTCGATGCCTTCCACCACGAACTCGTTGAGCGCCCGGCGCAGGCGATTCAGACATTCCTCGCGCGACGTCGCGTGAACGATGAGCTTGCCGATCATGCTGTCGTAATAGGGCGGAATGGAATAGCCCTGATAGACGGCGGAATCGACGCGCACCCCAAGGCCGCCGGGCGTGTGCCAGTAGCCGATCTTGCCCGGCGACGGGCGGAACGTGCGGGGATGCTCGGCATTCACGCGGCACTCGATGGCGTGGCCGTTCAGCACCACGTCTTCCTGCCGGATGCCGAGCGGCTGGCCGGCGGCGACGCGGATCTGTTCGGCGATCAGGTCGATGCCGGTGATCGCCTCCGTCACCGGATGCTCCACCTGGATGCGGGTGTTCATCTCGATGAAGTAGAACTCGCCATTCTCGTACAGGAACTCGATGGTGCCCGCGCCGAGATACTTCATGTCGCGCATCGCCTTGGCGACGGTCTCGCCGATGCGGGCGCGCTGCTCGCCGGTGATGGTCGGGGAGGGGGCCTCCTCCCACACCTTCTGGTGCCGGCGCTGCAGCGAGCAATCGCGCTCGCCGAGATGGATGGCGTTGCCCTGGCCGTCACCCAGCACCTGTATTTCGATATGGCGCGGCGTGCCGAGATACTTCTCGATATAGACCGCGTCGTCGCCGAAGGCCGCGCGCGCTTCCGAGCGGGCCTGGGAGAGGGCGGAAGAGAGTTCCTCGGTGGAGCGGGCGACCTTCATGCCGCGCCCGCCACCGCCCGCGGCGGCCTTGATGAGCACGGGGAAGCCGATTTCCTCGGCGACGCGCGCGGCTTCCTCATCGGAGGAGATGCCGCCTTCCGAGCCGGGCACGCAGGGGATGCCGAGCTTCTTGGCCGTGCGCTTGGCCTCGATCTTGTCGCCCATGACGCGGATATGCTCGGGCTTGGGCCCGATGAAGGCGACGCCGTGGTCGATGAGAATCTCGGCGAAACGGGCATTCTCCGACAGGAAGCCATAGCCCGGATGCACCGCCTCCGCGCCCGTGATCTCGCAGGCGGCAAGCAGGGCGGGGATGTTGAGATAGCTGTCCTTGGCGGGCGGCGGGCCGATGCAGACGCTCTCGTCGGCGAGCTTCACATGCATGGCGTCGGCATCAGCGGTGGAGTGCACCGCCACGGTGGCGATGCCGGGCTCCTTGCAGGCGCGCAGCACCCGGAGCGCGATCTCGCCGCGTTTGGCGATGAGGATCTTGCCGAACATCAGGCGCTCCTCACTCGATGATCACGAGCGGCTCGCCATATTCGACCGGCTGCGCGTTTTCCACGAGAATGCGGGTGACGGTGCCCGCGCGCGGCGCGGGAATGGCGTTCATCGTCTTCATCGCCTCGACGATGAGCAGCGTCTGGCCTTCCTTCACCACCGCGCCGACCTCGATGAAGGAGCGCGCGCCCGGCTCCGGGCCGAGATAGGCGGTGCCGACCATCGGCGAGGGGACGACGCCGGGATGCTTGGACGGATCATCGC
>JAEZMI010000117.1 GCA_023414975.1 Pseudomonadota bacterium
GTATAGATCAAACGGAACTATAAAGCTGTCACTAATTTGCCGGTTTTCATCAATGTATATTTTACCTCGCCGTATAAGAGGCAGGGCGCATGCAGACTTGTCGCTGTTAATGTAGTACCCTCGCTCCAAGCTCGCAGCGAACTCGATAACCTCTGGTGGGGCCGGTCGGTCGAAGCGCAGAAGCGCGCTCAATCCTTCCCGATCGCCGCATGGGTCGGTTTTGGGCTCGCTGGCTCGAATGCTCAGTTCGAACTCGAAAGGCGAGGCGCTACGAAAGGTGATGCCTTGTTCACGTATCGGATTTATTCCAATACCTTCGAGATGGGCATTGCAGAGAAAGCTGATCTTACCTTGTTCGGGCACTCTAGAGCCTCCGCTGCGATTAATCGCACGTTACATTTTTATATGAAAAGCAACATCAAACCGCTGTTGCGAGGGTCAGATGAGTCCAAGCTTGGTTGATAGGGCTCCATCTCATCCACCAACTGTCCAAGCTGTTGGCACAAATCATCAATATTCTCGCATAATTCGTCAATGTTCTCGTTCGTATAGCGGAATATCGAATCTGACAGTTTCGTTTTAGCTACGACTCGTGAAAATGTAAGATTTCCATGATCATCTGGAAAAAATTCGTTGTGCGCAAACATTACACGAATATCGTTAAGCGCCATTATTTGACTTCGTGTTATCCTTAAAAGCTCTTTTCTTTGCTCATCCGGCATGGCGGCAAGATAATTCTCGGCCGAGAAAAAGACATCAACCTTCTTGGCGAAAGGTATATTAAAGCAGATTATATCGTTACGCCTATCGTCGTGGCCTAGTATCTTGCCAATGCCAGAGTTTAGCGCCCTCTCCAATTTTGCGAAGCTCTGTAGAAATTGCCCCACGAGCCTTTGAACGTTGGAATTTTGGTCGCCAACCTCTGAGCCCATCATTGCACCCGTTAGAGTCGCGACTACCGCAGGCAGATTGTGGCGTCGAGTAAGCGGCGCATGTCAAGTCAGGCCGTCGGGCCAACTGTTGGGGCGCTCGTTGGGGCGGCGTTACCCTTGGTGACTAAATCGTCAATAAAACCATGCGCTTACCACCGTTAGATGGCGGAAGGGGTGGGATTCGAACCCACGGTGGGCTTGCACCCACGGCGGTTTTCAAGACCGCTGCCTTAAACCACTCGGCCACCCTTCCTGAGCCGATGCGTCGCACGGGCCGGCGGGAGCGTGTTTCATCCCGCAGGGTCCTTGTTCCCAAAGTCGGCCGCTTTGGCAAGGGGCAATGCGGCTGACGGGCGGGAGGCGTTGCCGTGGCCGAATACCGGCGGTGGCGTTCTCGTCGACGAAAGGGCTGCGCAGATGCGGCTCGCCGGCTGGACGAGGCGGCGCCGCGCGTGCCTGGTCCCCCGTGTGCGGGCTCGCGCCTAGCGGGCAGGCTCGCGCCTAGCGGGAAGCGGCGCGGACCAGCCGGGAACTGTCCAGCCGGGGCTGGTCCACATGCGCGGCGGCGTGGCCGTGGTCGGCGCTTGTGCCCCTGCCGACGCGCGGGGGCCGGTGCCCTGCCCGGCATCGGGAGCGGCTTCCTCCGTGGTTCTGACGCCACGGCGCGCGGTCATGAAGCTCTGTGTCTGGTTGAGAATGATCTGCTGGACCACCGGGGCGGTGGGAAGTTGCGCATGGTTGACGAAGCGCGCGCCCGAGGCCCAGGCGTCCACATTCTGCGCCCCGCGCACATCGGCGAATCCGGGCCCATGAATATTGATGCAGCGGGGGACCGGGCAGGACGGTGGGGCGGGCGCGGCATCGATGGTGATGACGACCGGCGCGGGCCGGCCGGCCGCCACAAGCTGGCGCGCGTAGCGCAAGGCCCTGTCGCCCCCCATGGAGTGGCCGATGATGATGTCCGGCTGCACCCCCTGGGTGCGGGACATCAAATGCGAATCGGTGAGCGTGCGAAAGCCCTGCTGCCGCAGCGGACGGGCCAGCGCCGAGACGCCGACATAGTCGCTCTCGACATAGACGCCGAGGCCATCGAGCAGCAGGACGAGCGGCGGCTGAGGCGGGGCAGGCTGCGCATCTTGCGCCCGGGCGAAACAGAGCGGCGCGACACACGCGAGGGCGCCGACGAGTACGGTGGCAAGCGCCACGCGCCCTGAACGCTGCACGCGTCTTGATTGAACGGCCGCCCGCAGCATCATTTCCCGATTTTTCATGAGGTCGAGAAGTGCGGTCACGGGCGGCAATTTCAAGGCGGCGCTGCGAAAATGTGAGGCTGCCGCCTTCGCGTCACGCCGTTGCCGTCAGGCAGCGCGGCGGTAATTGCCCTGGGGTGGCTGCAGCCCGCAGGCGCCGGACCAGGTCCTGAACGCGACCCAGGCGTCACGTTGCTGGCCGGGGGTGCTGGCGGATTCCATCTGCGTCAGGAGCATCTCCGCGAACCGGCCGAGCCGGTCGTGGCGCAGCGAGCGGATGAACTGGATCGCACCCTGCAGCGAGGCGATTTCGATCTCCTCGTTGCCGACCCGTACTCGCAGCGGGCTGGGTTGGAAATGGCTAAGGTCTTCCGACATGCCTTCGTCCTCCCTGTATGACATCGGCCTTGTGAGGCGAGACGTGACCCGGCCGCAGGTCCGTCCATTTCGGCAGGTTAGCCGCCAATCGTAGCGCAACAAAGACACAGTCAAGCGCCGCGAGTCTGGATGGCCTCATGCTAACCGCAAAGACGCCTTCTGAACGCACACCTTTCGGTGATGAAGGCTGATGTGTGCCATGAAAAATATGGCACATCGTACCTTGCATCTTGCATTCCAGTGTCTTGCTGCAGCCGGCCCGGAGCGGCGCCTTGGCGACGGGCGAGGATCCAGAGACGATCCGAGTATTTCCGAAGGGGCACGCGACGTCCTCAAGCCTTCCTGCAACCGCCTGCAGGCATGAATTACGCAAACGGTTTTATTCATTCTGGTGATTACATATTCGGTTAGGTCCGAGATCATATGTGTATTTATGACGCTGCACTTGCGAAGAATGTAAGTATAAATGCTGCTTTGCAGCAGCGAATATATATTGCGCTCGAACATGGCGAACATGTTACGTTGCGTCTGGCGGCGAAAGACCGCCCTCAAGGAGGAAACGCCAATGAATCTACGTATGACCTTCGCCGCGGCGGCCGCGGCGGGAATGATGTTCGCTGCCCCGGCCTTTGCGCAGGACCCGATGGCTCATGCCCCGGCCGTCACGGCCTATGTGCAGAAGAACGTCCAGCCTTGGCTCAGCGACCCGGTGATCGTCGCTGCCGTCATCGAGTCCAATAAGGCACATGCCCGGCTGATGCAGACGGATATCGATGCGCTGGACCAGAAGTGGAAAGACAAGGATCAGGCGCTGCGCGACTCGACGATGAAGAACCCCGCCGCGGCATTTCTGACCAAGAAGAAGGAAGCCTCCGGCGGCGTCATCACCGAGGCCTTCGTGATGGATGATCGCGGGCTCAACGTGGCCCAGACGGACGGGACGTCCGATATGTGGCAGGCGGACGAAGCCAAGTGGCAGAAGACCTATGCCGTCGGCCCAGGCACGATCTTCGTCGACAAGGTCGAGGAAGACGGTGGCAAGAAGATCGCCCAGGTCAGCGTCACCATTTCCGACAAGGACGCGGCGATCGGCGCGATTACCCTCGGCATCGACGTTGACAAGCTGAAGTAAACCGCCGGGCCTAAGCGGTGACGGACAGGGCGGCCTTGCGGCCGCCCTTTTCATGGGCGCCCCAGCCACATGTGATCGACCCCGGGCCGGGCATCGGCTAGGTTTCTCTCCCATCGAGTCAGAAGGCGCTGTGGCGACAGGAGAACCATGACGATGTTTCTTGCCATGAACCGCTTCAAGGTGAAGCCGGGCTCGGAAGCCGATTTCGAGACCGTCTGGCG
>JAEZMI010000139.1 GCA_023414975.1 Pseudomonadota bacterium
GCACGGCGCAGGTGCCCGCGCGGCTGTCGCGCGATGCCGGCCGCTATATCTGCAACGCCCTCGCCTACCGCGCCTATGGCTGGGCGCACGCGCACGGCCGGCGCGCGGTGTTCATTCACATCCCGCAGCCGCGCCCCGGCTTGTCGCTGGCCCATATGCGGCGGGCACTGGAGGCGCTTCTGAGGGTGCTGATCGCCGAGCACCGCCGCGCCTGCCTTGCGATGTCGGCCGGCTGACCCGGATCGC
This sequence comes from Pseudomonadota bacterium, assembly GCA_023414975.1. GTDB lineage: Bacteria > Pseudomonadota > Alphaproteobacteria > Rhizobiales > Xanthobacteraceae > Ancylobacter. Next base: position 247 of record JAEZMI010000139.1, read on the forward strand.
CGCAAAGCGAAGGACGCTGTCATCGATGCCGTCCCGCGTGCCGAATCCTGTTAATCGTTGGGCGAGAGCCGGTCGGATCGCCCGCGTGCGGGTGTACCGGATCGTAAGGGGCCGGATCGAATGACGATCTATCTGCCGATCGCCGAGCTGCCGGTGAACATCTTCACCCTGCTGGCCATGGGCCTGGCGGTCGGCTTCATCTCGGGCATGTTCGGCGTCGGCGGCGGCTTCCTGATGACGCCGCTGCTGATCTTCCTCGGCGTTTCGCCGGCGGTGGCGGTGGCGAGCGTTTCGACCCACATGGCCGCCTCCTCCTTCTCCGGCACGCTGAACTACATGCGGCGCCGGCAGGTGGATACGCAACTCGGGACGGTGCTGCTGATCGGCGGACTCACGGGCACATTGGGCGGCGTGCTCACCTTCATGATGCTGCGCCGCTATGGCCAGCTCGATCTCGTCATCGCCGTGTCCTACATCGCGCTGTTGACCACCATCGGCACGCTGATGGTGGTGGAGAGCCTGCGGGCGCTCGCCCGGCGCCGGCGCGGCGAGGCGCCCATGGTGAAGCGGCCGGGGGCGCATCCCTGGTTCCTGCGCATGCCGTTCAAGATGCGCTTCCGTCAGTCGCGCATCTATGTGTCGGTCATCCCGGTGCTCGCCATCGGCTTCCTCATCGGCTTCCTCGGGGCGCTGATGGGCATTGGCGGCGGCTTCCTGCTGGTGCCGGCGCTGATCTATCTCCTGCGGGTGCCCACTCTCACCTCGGTCGGCACCTCGCTGATGCTGACGCTGGCCACCATGCTCGCGGCCATCCTCATGCAGGCGGTGCTGAACCAGACGGTTGACGCGGTGCTGGGCCTCATCCTGATGGTCGGCGGCACGATCGGCGCGCAATTCGGCACGCGCGCCGGACAGGCGCTGAAGGCGGAGAATCTGCGCCTGCTGCTCGGCCTGCTGGTGCTCGGCGTGGGGCTGCGCGTCGCCTATGACCAGACGCGCCAGCCCGCCGATCTCTACAGCGTCACCATCGACGAGCGGGCCCGGTGATGGCCGCCGCGCGCCATCTTCTTCTCACCCTCGCCCTGCTGCTGGCGCCAGCCGGCCTCGCATGGGCGCAAGCGCCGCCGCCTCTCGTTCTCTCGCTGTCCAAATCGCGCATCACCATCACGTCGAGCTTTGCCGGCGACAGCATCGTGCTGTTCGGCGTGGTGGAGCGCGCGCCGGGCGAGCCGGACCGCCCGCGCGACGTGGTCGTCACCGTGCGTGGGCCGGACGAGAGTTTCGTCGCCCGCCGCAAGGAGCGGCGCTTCGGCGTGTGGGTCAATGTCGACAGCCGCTCCTTCCTCGCCGCCCCGTCCTATCTCGCGGTGCTCAGCAGCCGCGATCCGGCTGAAATGTCCGACCTCGACACGCTGCGGCAGGAGCAGCTCGGCCTTGCCCACAACCGGTTCCTTCAGCGCGTCGGCGCCGACTACGCCGATGTCGTCGCCGACGACCCGTTCCGGCAGGCCTTCCTGCGGGTGAAGCAGGCCGAGCATCTGTATGTCGAAGAGAAGCAGGGCGTGGAATTCATCGCCCCGCATGTGTTCCGCGCCGTGATCCCCATTCCCGGCACCGCGCCGATCGGCAGCTACCAGGTCTCGGTAAAGACCTTCATCGATGGCGACCTTGAAAGCCGGGGGATCGTGTCGCTCGACGTCGCCAAGGTGGATTTCGAGCAGACGGTGGCCACCGCCGCGCAGGACCATCCCTGGCTCTACGGTCTCGCCAGCGCGCTGGGGGCGCTGGCCGTCGGCTTCATCGCCAGCGTCGCCTTCCGCCGCGACTGAATAGTCGCGCCGGCACGCGCGGAGGGCGTGACTCCGACCACGATCCGTATAATATAGGGGGGTACCCTATATTCACCGAGTGGATCATGTCCCACACGATCAAGGAAAAGTCCCGCCTGCTGGCGCGGGTGCGGCGCATTCGCGGTCAGGTCGAGGCGGTGGAGCGGGCGCTGGAGGCGGAGCTCGGCTGCGCCGACGTGCTCCAGCTCGTCGCCTCCGTGCGCGGCGCAATGAACGGCCTGACGGTGGAACTGATCGAAGACCACATGCGCCATCACGTCGTCGACCCCGCGACCGACACCGACCGCGACCGCGCCCGCGGCGCCGCCGAGCTGATGGACGTCATCCGCACCTATCTCAAATGAACCGTCTTACCTGAGCCCGGAGCCCACCATGCACGCCCCCACCCCCGCCGCGCTGCGGCCCGCCGGCCCGTTGTCGGACCGGCATGCGCACAACTTCCTGGGCACCCAGCACCGCCGGCACGAGCGCCGCACCTGGATCGTCATCGCCATCACGGCGAGCGTCATGGTGCTGGAGATCGTCGCCGGCTCGCTGTTCGGCTCCATGGCGCTGCTGGCCGATGGCTGGCACATGTCGACCCACGCCGCCGCCATGCTGATCACCGCGCTGGCCTATCGCTACGCCACGCGCCACGCCCAAGATCCGCGCTTCAGCTTCGGCACCGGCAAGGTGGGCGACCTCGCCGCCTTCGCCAGCGCCGTGGTGCTCGCCATCGTGGCCATCCTCATCGGCTGGGAAAGCGCGCTGCGCCTCTCCGCCCCGGTCTCCATCGACTTCAACGAGGCGATGGCCGTCGCGGCCTTCGGTCTCGTGGTCAACCTCGTCTGCGCCTGGCTGCTGCGCGACGACCACGACCATCTTCACGGGCATGGGGGGCACGCGCATCACGGGCACGGCCATCACGGGCATCACGGGCATCACGACCACCCCCATCACGATCACGGGCACGAGCACGGGCATGCCCATCACGCCGCCCATGATCACGACGAACATCACGCCCATGACGAGGCCGACCACACGCATGGGCATCACGCCGGGCATGACCATGGCCACCCGCATCCCCACGCCGGTCCGGCCAAGCCGGCCGCGCGCCCGCAGGACAACAATCTACGCGCCGCCTATCTGCATGTGCTGACGGACGCGATGACCTCGGTCTTCGCCATACTCGCCCTGCTCGGCGGCAGCCTCTACGGCTTCCTGTGGCTCGATCCGGTGATCGGCATCGTCGGCGCGCTCGTGGTGGCCCGCTGGTCCTTCGGCCTCCTGCGCGACACGGCCTGCGTGCTGCTGGACTTCACCCCGCGCCGCGACCTCCCGCAGACCATCCGCACCACGCTGGAGGAGCAGGGCGCGGAAGTGACGGACCTGCATGTCTGGCAGGTGGGGCCGGGCCATCACGCCGCGGTCGTCGCCCTGCGCAGCACGGCGCCGCGCGCGCCCGCCGCCTACAAGCACGAGCTTGAGCATATCGAAGGGCTCTCGCACGTCACCGTCGAGGTGAACCCGGTGGAGGCCCGCGCCGCCTGAGGCGCGCCTACACCGCCGGCTCGGGCGCGACGGCGACGCCGGCGCGCTCCAGCACCCGCGCCGCCTTCAGCGCCAGATCCTCGCGCCACGGGGCGGCGATGAGCTGCACGCCGACCGGCAGCCGCTCGTTGAGCGGAATGGGCGCGGCGACCACCGGCAGGCCGATGAAGGAGATCGGCTGGGTGTAGATGCCGATATTCGGCCGCACCAGCATCTCCCGCCCGTCGAGCACGAAGGTGGTCTGCCCACTCTTGGGCGCCGGCACCGGCGTCGCGGGCGCGATCAGCACGTCGTACTCGGCGAAGAGTTCGAGCGCCCGGTCGCGGAACCAGCGGCGCAGTATCTGCGCCCGCGCGATCCAGGCGGCGGGCAGCACCGCGCCCGCCAGCAGCCGCTCGCGCACCGCGGGGTCGAAATCGCCCGGCCGCTGGCGCAGTCGGTCGAGATGCAGCGCCGCGCCCTCGGCCATGGTGATGAGATAGGCGGCGGCCCGCGCCCGCTCGACCTCGGGCAGTTCCACCGTGCGCGTCGCTCCCAGGGCGCGGGCGGCGGCGGCGACGGCGCCCCGGCTCTGCAGCGTGCCCTGCCGCGCGAACCAGCCGCCGAGCACGGCGACCCTGAGATTGCCCGGCTGGTCCAGCCCGCCGAAGGTCGGCTCGTCCGGCAGCGGCGCCAGCGCCGGGTCATCGGGGTCCGGGCCGAGCAGCGTGTCATAGGCCGCGGCGAGATCGGAAACATGCCGCGCGAACGGGCCAAGATGATCGAGGCTCGCGACGAAGGGAAAGCTGCGGGCCCGGGACAGGCGGCCATAGGTCGGCTTCAGCCCGAAAATGCCGCAGAAGGACGATGGCACGCGGATAGAGCCGTTGGTGTCCGAGCCCAGCGACAGCGGCACGAGCTTGCCGCCGACGGCTGCGCCGGAACCGCCGGACGAGCCCCCCGTCATATGGCCGATGTCGTGCGGGTTGCGCGAGGGGCCGTCATGGATGTTCTCACCGGTGAAATCATAGGCGTATTCGCCCATGTTGAGCCCGCCGAGGCAGACCGCGCCCGCCGCGTTCAGCCGCTCCACCAGCGTGGCGTCGCGCCGCGCGGGCGGCCGGTCGCGGTTGATCTTCGAGCCGGCCCGCGTCGGCAGCCCCTTGAGATCGAACAGGTTCTTCACCGCGAAGGGCACGCCGGCCAGCGGGCCGAGCGACGTACCGGCGGCGCGGCGGGCATCGATGGCGTCCGCTTCCGCGCGGGCACGGGCGGCGGTGAGGTCGGTGAAGGCGTTCAGCACCGGATCGACCACGGCGATGCGGGCGAGCGTCGCCTCCACCACGGCGCGGGCGCTCACCTCCCCGGCGCGCACGGCGGCCGCGATGCCGAGAGCCGGTCCCGCGAGCAGGCTCATGGCACGTTCCAGCTCAGGCTCCAGCACGCGCATCACGCTTACGCTCCACAACGGCGCACAAACGTTGCGCCTCAGGCTTCATGTACGGTTCAGGGGCGATAGACCGGCGCGGGTTCGGCTTCGTCGTCGAGCCGCAGCTCCGCCACCAGGGCGCCCATGGCAATGGCCGTGGAGAGATGCATCAGCACGCGCGGCCGGAGCGTTTCCTCGAGCGGCAGCTCGTGGAGCGCCAGCCCGCCATCGAGCAGCGCCGCGACGGCCTCCTGTGTGATCTCGTCGGATTCCGTCATCGCCGCGCCCGCCCCCAAGCCACGGGTATTAGATTGCATACAATGCCCCATAACAAGCATGATGTGGCAGTGATTGCGGATTTGCCTGCATTTCGTGCAGGCGAGGTGCCGCGCCGCTCGCAAACTTACACACAGGCGCTCTTGCTTACACAGGCGCTCTTGCCAAGCGCAGGCCGCGCAATTAGGTTCCGCGCCGTTCTGGCACGCAGCTGTAGCTCAGTTGGTTAGAGCGCCGGTCTGTGGAACCGGAGGTCGGTGGTTCGAGCCCACCCAGCTGTACCAGATATCCCTCGCCTCATCCGCCGGTCTGCACCATGCAGATGTAGAGCGAGGTGTCGGCACCCGCCTCCTTCAGCTTGAGCCAGACATCGGCGCGCACGCGAAGGCGCGCACCGTACTTTCGGGCATAGGCGATGGCGAACTCATCCGCCGCACGAGCTTCCTCGGCCGACATGTCCTTCTCCCTCGGGCATGACACGGCGGACGGGATGCAAGCGCGCGGCCATGTGGTCGCGCGCGTGGTCGTACTCCCACCGGAGGCACGCTCTCAGCGCGCCAGCACGCTCGCGCCGGCCGCGGCCGCGGGGTAAGGCAGATCGTCCACCAGCTTTTCCGCCGCTGTCGTTTGCGCGAAGAGCGGGTTGAGGTCGATGGTGAGGAAGTTGAGCCGGTTGGCGTCGTTGGCGATGCTCAGCCGGTTGTTGGTGAGGTCCTTCACCACCACCCACTGTGTATAATCGGAGTTCAGCGATCCGTCGGGATTCTTGAACTGGGCGACGCCGACCGGAATGTCCACATTGTTGAGGATGTGCCCGACCAGTTGCGCCGCCCCGGTCGCGTCCTTCGGCTGTTGCGCGTAGTGGCGCAGGAAGGCGGCCTTTACGAAACGCGACGGCGGCGTGTAGTCGCCCGGCAGGCCGATGCCGCCGCCGCCCGCGCCGAGTTCGGTGATGTTGCCGGTGCCGACCGGGCGCTGGGCCACCGCCACGGTGCCGAGGCTGAGATAGTTGCGCAGGTTGGTCAGGTGCCAGTCATAGGTCGGGGCATTGGTCAGCACATGGGCCGCATTGTCATGGATGCGCGCTTCGCCATTCACATACTCGACCACGATGCCCGCCCCGCTGCGGTCCACGAAGACGAAATGCAGGGTCGGCGGGGTCGGCCCGCTCGGCAGGCTGGCATCGGCCCACACCTTCATGGTCTTCAGCCCCTCGCGCAGCTCCGCCACGGAGCCGAAACTGCCCAGCGCCCAGGCGCCGAAGGTGAGGATCGACTGATAGGCCTTATCCTGCGGCGTCACGGTCTGATACTGCGTGAAACCGGGGAGGAAGTTGCCGCTCATCGAGAGGCCCTCGGCATTCTGCCCGTCGAGCAGCGCGCCGCCGGGAATGATACCCGCGCTCACGCCCACCACCGCGTGTTTCGTCGTCACGGCGATATCCGGCAGGCCCGTCGCCTTGGGAGCGCTCAAGGTGAGCGTCGTGCCCTTGGGCTGGCTCACCAGCGTCCATTTCATCTCATACGCCCATTCCATGGTGCGTCCGGCGACCACGGATTTGTCGAGGGCGACGACATCCACGGCGGTGCAGGCGAGGCCCGCATTCACCATGGCCAACAGGGAAAGAGCCGTCGCGGCAAGACGCATCATCCCAATACCTCCCATTTGCCTGTTTTGTTCGTTAGATGACTTCTGTAATCGATGCGGCTCAGCATCATGACCGTATCCGGGCGGGACGTCTCCTGCTACCGCCGGGGGAGGTAACTGAACCGGCCGCAGTGGCCCTCGCTGCTTCACGCTGACCCCTCTGGCCGGAGCCTTCATGCCAATCTCGCGCAGTTCGTTCATCCTGTCGACACTGGTGCTGCTGCTGCTCGGCCTCATCGCGCTGGCGGCGGTGGTGGCGAGCAATATCTGGCTCGTCCAGCGCACGCAGGGGCTGGTAACGGAAGTGCAGCAGATGCGCCGTCTGCGCGCGGCGACGGTGGATTTCCGCTCGCTCCTGCAGGATCTGGAGACGGGCCAGCGCGGCTATCTGCTCACCAGCGACACGGCCTATCTCGCCCCGTTCCGCTCGGCCATCGATCGGTTGCCGGCGCAGATCGAGACCTTCGAACGCTATGCGCAGGCCGATCCCGTCGCGCGCGAGCTGGCGCCCGACGTCGTCGCCACCGCCAAGGCCAAGATGGCCGAGCTGCAGAGGACCGTGGACCTCGCCGAGGCCGGGCAGGTCGCCCAGGCGGTGGATATCGTGCGCAGCGACAC
>JAEZMI010000148.1 GCA_023414975.1 Pseudomonadota bacterium
GCATGGGCACGCTCGGTGACAATGTCACCGGCGCGAGCCTGCTGCAGAAGCTGCCGCCTTCCATGGCGCCGGTGGAAGTGTTTGTCGGCCCGTTCCCCAGCGCCGAGGCGCTGGCCGCCGCCTATCCGCCCCCGCCGGTCAAGAAGCAGCCGCCCGCGAAGGACAAGGCCGCGGCCAAGAAGAAGTCCGGCCCGACCACGGCGGTGATCGACACCGCGCCGCTTCCCGCGCCCAAACCGGCCGCGAAGCCTGCGGCAAAGCCAGCCGCAAAGCCCGCCAAACCCGCCGCCGCGCCATTGCCGAACGCGGCTCCCCCGACTACCTATCCCGTCGTCCCCCCGCCGCAATAGCCGGCCGCGATGTCCTGCCGGCCGTGCCGACAGGCCGGCAAGGATGTGAAGAGATGAGCGACGCCGTGCGCCGGCCGCCCGAGCCGATACCCGTCACCCTGCTCACGGGCTTTCTCGGCGCGGGCAAGACCACGCTGCTCAACCGGTTGCTGCAGGACACGGCCCTTGCCGATACGGCGGTGCTGATCAACGAGTTCGGCGAGATCGGGCTCGACCATCTGCTGGTCCAGCATTTCGACGATGCGACGGTTCTGCTCGCCTCGGGCTGCCTGTGCTGCACCGTGCGGGGCGATCTGGTGGAGGGACTGGAGCAGTTGCTGCGGCGGATGGATAATGGGGTCATCCCGCCCTTCCGCCGCGTGGTGATCGAGACCACTGGCCTGGCCGATCCCGCGCCCATTCTCCACGTGCTGATGATGCATCCCTATCTGGTGATGCGCTTCCGGCTGGATGGCGTGGTGACGGTGGTCGATGCGGTCAACGGGCTGTCGACCCTCGACGAGCACCCGGAATCCGTGCGTCAGGCCGCGATATCCGACCGGATCGTGCTGACGAAGAGCGATCTACTGGGCAGTCCCGAACGCGTGGCGGCCGCGCAGGCCCTGCGGGCGCGCCTGCGGGCGCTCGCTCCCGGAGCGCCCGTGCTCGACGCGGCGCGCGGCGGGGCGACGCCCGCCAATCTGCTGGGCGCCGGGCTTTACGATCCTGCCAGCAAGATTCCCGATGTCTCGCGCTGGCTCGCGGACGAGGCGATCGCCGCGGCCGAGGCGGAAGGCCGTCCTCACGCGCACGATCACAACCGCCATGACGACCGCATCCGCGCCTTCACCGTCGCGACCGAGGCGCCGGTGGCGGCCGCGGCGATCGACATGTTCCTGGAACTGGTGCGCGGCACGCACGGCGCGAAGCTCCTGCGGCTCAAGGGCATCGTGAAGCTCGCCGAGGATCCCGAGCGTCCGCTGGTGCTTCACGGGGTGCAGCATGTGCTGCACCCGCCGAGCCAGCTTCCCGCCTGGCCGGATGAGGATCGGCGCACCCGCCTCGTCATGATCGTTCGCGATGTCGAGCCGGCGGTCATCCGCCGGCTGTTCGACGCCTTCATGGGCTTGCCCGCCCCGGATCGTCCCGACGCCAAGGCGCTGACCGACAACCCTCTGGCGCCGGCCACGCTTCGCCGCTGACGCCGGGCAAGATGCCGGAAGCAAGCCCCCTCTGAAAGAAGGCCCCATCACTGCGCGGGCAGCGTCGCGCCGTTCAGGTTCAGGGTCGTCGTGCCCACAGCCGGCGTCGCGGCGGGCGAGCCGGCAGGCGCGGCCGGCGCCTCGGCCCGCGGGTCCGGCACGGCGATGACCATCGCCCAGTAGACGCTGTACTTGGAACGCGGCGCGCGGACGGCGGCGATGCCGAGCCGCGTCGCCTTGGGCAGCAGCATGTTCTTGTTGTGCGAGGGCGAATCCCGCCAGCCGGAGAAGGCCTCCGCCAGCGTGTGATAGCCCGCGCCCACATTCTCCGCTGCCGTGAGTCCGGTGAAGCCGGCGGCCTTGAGGCGCGTGGTGAGCCCGCGCCCGCCGATATTGTGCGAGAGCTGATCCGCGCCCGCCATGGCCTTCGCCTGCCGCTCGGCTACCGCCATCAGGGTCGGGTCGATGGTCACGGCCGGCAGGCCCCGCGCCTGACGATAGTCGCTCAGCAGCGAGGCCGCCGCCTGCGGGTCGAGCGCGCCACCCTTGGAGATGTCGGCGTAGAAGGTCTCGTTCACCGGGATGGTGGTCGGCTCGGCCGCGCAGCCGGCGAGCATGAGGCTGGCGAGCAGGGCGGCGGCGAGGCGTTTCGGCGATGAGGACAGCATGAAGGCTCGCGGGTGAGGCAGCGGAAGAAAGGGGGTGACGGACCTATTCGGCATCGGCGCCTTCCGGCGGACCGAGAGGACCGCCGCGATAGATGGCCCAGGGCGTGTAGGGAATGCCGATCCTGGCGGCCTTCAGCCGTTCGAGGATGGCGAAGTGCAGATCGCTCTTCACCGTGAGCGCGTAATCGACATTGGCCACCACGCAGCGCAGTTCGAACTGGAGGTAGCTGTCGGCGAACTTCATCAGGAAGACGCGCGGCGGCGGGCTGCGCAGCACCTGAGGGTGATCGCAGGCGCAGCCGACCAGCAGGTCGCGGATCTCGTCGGCATCCGCGTCATAGGCGACGTTCACCCCGACGATGACCCGCCCGGTGGTGTTGGCATGGGTGAAGTTCTTCACCAGCCCGGTGATGAGGTCCGAATTAGGGATCAGCACCGAGGCCCGGTCGAAGGTCTCGATCTCCGTTGCGCGCACGCTGATGCGGCGCACATAGCCCTCCTCGCCCTTCACCGCGATGGTGTCGCCCACCCGGATCGGCCGTTCCGCCAGCAGGATGAGGCCCGAGACGAAGTTCGACACGATGGACTGCAGGCCGAAACCGATACCCACCGAAAGCGCACCGGCGACCAGCGCGACATTTTCGAGATTGAGCCCGAGCCGGCCCATCGCGACGGCGATGACGGCGATGGAACCGACATAGCCGATGATGGTGGCAATGGAGTTCTGCAGGCCCGGATCGAAGGACGTCTTCGGCAAGATCGCCACCGAGAACCACCGCTGCACCGCGCGGGCGATGATGATGCCGAGCGCGAGAAACAGCAGCGCGCTCAGCACATCGCCGATGGTGATGGTGGAATTTCCGATGCTGAACCCGAAGGTCATGCGACTCAGCAGGTCATGGATGTCGGCGGTCGAGGTTCCGAAGGTGCCGATGACCACAATGCTGATGACGACGATCGCCACCACCTTGAGCACGCCCGCCACCAGCACGGACAGGAGTTCGACGCTCGCCGGCCGCACGCCAAGCGTCTTCGACATGTGGCGCGCCCGCGGCCCCGAGGCGATGCCGTCGATGAAGACCGCGTTGATCAGCGCGATAAGCAAATAGGCGGTACCGGCCATCACCACCGCAAGGACGGCCCGCGAGGCCAGGAACGACGCGAAGCTCACATAGCCGGTGACCAGCGCGCTGATGATTCCCGCGTTCAGCACCCAGAAGGGCAGCCGGATCCAGCGCAGGACGCCAAGCGGCGGCTTGCCGCTCATTGCCTCTTCCTCGCCGGTCTTCGTTGGCGCCTCTTCCGTGTCGTCATCGGAGCCGTCGACCAGCCCGCGCATGGTGCGAACGGCCACGAGGGTGAGGGCGATGGACATCAACGCGCTGTTGGCCACCGTCAGCGGCACGGGAACGACCAGCGCGCGGTGCAGCGTGTTCAGCACGGACGCCGTGGCCATGATCCAGAGACAGATCGTGGCGTTGTTATAGATCAGGCGCGCCATCTCGTCGGAAATCGGCAGCACGCGCCGGCGCGGCTCGGTGGGAGCGAGCGCGCCCGTCAGCAAGCCATTGCCGACCGCCACGACGAAGACGGCGATCACGAGACCCTGGGCAATCTCCTGCACACGATCCGGCATGACGTCGAAAGCGTTGAACAGGGCGATGACGGCCACGGTCCCCAGCGGCGCCGCCGAGATGCGTATGATGGTGATGAGAGCCGAGAGCAGACAGGCCTTCAGGCGAGGCAGCGGCTCGCCGCCGGCCCCGAGATCGAGACGGCGGAGAGGACGGCTGAAAATCTGCCGGAGCGCGAACACGCCGGCGATGATCAGCCCCGCACCGAGCACGAGGAGGAGCTGCCCATAGAGCGGCACACGGGCATCGGCATAAGCGCGCCAGTCGCGCAGCAGGTAATGGATCCCGCGCAGTTCCTGCGGAATGGCCGCGGCCGCCGAGACCCAGAGGGTCGGGTCGAGAACTGAATAGGAGCGCGCGAAGAGCTGGTCCGTGAACAGTGCCCGGCGCCGGCTGATAATGCGGTCCGAGAGCTGATCGGCTCGCACGTTGAGCAGCTTGGCCTGCCGAAGCACGGCATCGAGCTCGGCGGCGCGGGCGGCAAGGTTTTCACGCTCGCTGGTGATGGCCGGGTCTTCCGTCGCGCCCTCGGCCGGCTTTGGTCCGATCTCCTCGACGCGCCGATTGAGTTGCACAAGCAGGGGTTCGAGCTGCGCCACGCCCGCCGAGAGGTCAGTGCGGACCGGATCGAGCCGGTTGCGCAGATCGTCGAGATCGACCGAGCGCAGCGATTCACGCCCGAGCGCACCCTCGACACCGTCTACCACCGCGCGGAAACCGCTCAGCTTTTCCTGCAGGGCCTGCTGTTCAGGCAGCGTCGGTGCCTGCGCGTGGGCGGCAGCGAAGCCCGCCGTCAGAAGAGCCAGCGCAAGGAGAAGCGCAGCGAGAAACGTGGACAACGGCGCGAAAAGCGTCTTCCCGAGGCCATCGGCGGGAAGAAGGGGCCGCAAGGGCGGGATCGCGCGGCGTGACAGAGTTGCGTGCTGAACCATGATCTCGGGCGGATTCGGGCCGGAGGCTCACTCTGTCAGGTGCGATAAGGGCCAAGTCAAGGCGCGGGGCGCGGCGGCGGCCGAGGGATACCGCGCGGGCGCCGGGGCAGACGCTCAACTCCCCCGCAGGGAGGGCGGCAGGGTCCGCTCCTGCAGGTCGAACGCCGCCGACCAGACGGCCGTGACGTCGCCGATGAACTCGCGCAGCCGCGAGAAGAACGTGGGGTGCGGCGCGCGCACCCGGCCAACCACTTCTTCGTCATCCACCGAGAAATCGGCGGCATGACCGACCGCGAGGCGCTTCATCCGGCCATTATTCGGCAGGAAGACGACCTGCAGTTCCTCGATATCGCGGTTCTGCGCCAGCAGGACCAGATGTCGCATAAGGGCCGAACCGATGCCCTTCCCCTGCCAGGGGCGCTCGACGCTGAAGGCCGCTTCGGCGGAGGCCGGCTTGCCCTCGGCCTTCGGAAGCGGGTGAAGTTCCGCAACGGCCCGCAGTTCGCCGTCGATGAAATAGCCGAGCGCGCACCCATTGCCGGTCACGACGCGGTCGGCGTGGCGGATGATGGCGGCATCCGAGACGACGCCGCCGAAGCGCATGAAGCGGCTCAGCGGATCGAGCCGCAGCAGGTGGTCCACCAGAAGATGACGCTCCGCCGGCAGCAATTTGCGAACCTGCCCTTCAACAGCGCCGCGAACGGACAATGCGCCAGCCCCATCGGCCGCCTGAGGGGCGGCGGATGCGGGGAGCTGGTGGGTCGTCCCGGTCATCGACATGGGGCACGTCTTGGGTCAGGTCTCGGGGGCAGATGTCTTGAACCGCCAATGCGATATTGCGGCGCAACAGAGATATTCGCACCGCACGCGAAAACAACTCACATGCCTGCATGCCTCGCATGCGTCGCGGGCGCGTCCTCAGATGGCCGCCGGCACGCCGCCGCGATCACCGCGCCCACTAAGCCACAACGTGCGTCCGGAGCTTCCGTTCGGACGCGTTCTTGTTGGGCGAACGGAAACCACGCCGCTCGAACGTGCCTCAATCCGCGGCGGCGCTCAGCGGCTGATGACGGCTCACAACTTCCATGATGGCGCGCCTCAGCCCGCCCTCGGCCGTGACGCCGAAATTATAGTGGCTCATCGAGAACGGTCCCGGTTCGCCGGGATGAGCCGAGCGGAAACCGACATAAACGCCCTGGAAGCTGCCATCCTCACTCAGAAGCGCGGCGCCGGAGGTTCCGCCCTCCGCGTCGCAATCGATCGCCACTTCCCTTAGCCCATCCGGCGCGCGCGCCGTCTGCATCCGCGCCTTGCAGCGCTGAAGCGAATGGGCTTCGACCCCGCCGGTGCGGGCCGCCGCCGCGAGCACGAGCGGGCCGGGCACTTTCAGGGCCGGACCGAGGGGGTAAGGCCGAACGCCCGGCACCACATCTGAGAGCGGCACCACCGCCCAGTCGCGCATCGCGGCATCGGCATAGGGTTCGCGCGAGCCGCACAGCGTATCGGCGACCCGTATCGGCACGATGTGCCGGCCACCCGCCCCGTCGATCTCGAAGGTACAGGTTCCGGCCATGTCGCGCGGCCGCCCATCGGGGGAGAAGAGCATGTGGGCGGCCGTAACGATCACGTTGCCTGCCCCCACCAACTGACCGGTACCCACCGCGCCGCCGCAGCGCACCAGACCCGTAGCGCCGAAACGCGAAGCGAACTGCGGCTGGGACAGACCCATGGCGCGGGCGAATTCGGCGGGGGTCGCCCGGTCGTCCGTGTCGATCATCACGGCGGATGACGGCAGATCCCGCGCCAGAACGGTCCGGCTGCCCGCTGTGGCCGCGAGCACCACGACGACAGCGACAATGCATGAGCGAAAGGCCCGGCACGCCTGCATCGGCTCCCCCTTTTGTGATGGAACCAATGGGCCTGAGGATGATGACGGGTTCAAGGCAGGCCACCCGCATTCCCTCGCTCCGGCGCAAATTTGTGCCGGCTCGCCGGCGCGCCGCGTGCCTGCCACGCCGCGGCTGCCCGCAACCTTCGTCGCAGAATGCCGCGCACAAGCTTGCGGGGGCTCGATACGGGGGCTAAGGCGTGCGCTGCAATATGGAGTGGCCCGGTCATGGCGGACCGAACGGCAGATATAGCGATCTCGGCGGAAGCGGGCGGCTCGGTGCTCGCGGCCCGCTATGTGGCCCGCATGGCATCCGGCGACATCGCCCCCGACCCCGGCCAGGCGAAGGTGGTCGCCGCGCTCGCCCAGCTGGAACAGCGCATCGCCGCGCGGCGCCTTGCCCGCAAAACCTCCGCGCTCGGCTGGCTGTTCGCCCGGCGGGAGGACGCCATTCCCAAGGTGCGCGGGCTCTACATCCATGGCTCGGTCGGCCGCGGCAAGACCATGCTGGTCGATCTGTTCTACGAGTGCGTCGCGGTGCGCAAGCGCAAGCGGCGGGCGCATTTCCACGAGTTCATGGCGGATGTGCACGCCCGCATCTTCCAGATCCGCGCCGACATGAAGGCCGGACGGATCAAGGATTCGGACCCGATCGCGCTGGTCGCCGCCGCGCTTTATGAAGAAGCCTGGCTTCTGTGCTTCGACGAGTTCCACGTTACCGACATTGCCGACGCGATGATCCTGGGCCGGCTGTTCGAGAAGCTGTTCGATCTCGGCGTGGTCATCGTCGCCACCTCCAACGTAGCGCCGGAAAATCTCTATGAGGGCGGCCTCAACCGGGCGCTGTTCCTGCCCTTCATCGACATGATCAAGCAGCATATGGACGTGGTGCGCATCGAATCGCCCACGGACTACCGCATGGAGAAGCTCGGCGGCGTCCGCACCTGGTATGTGCCGCGTCCGGACCAGGACATGGCGGATATCGACCGCGAGATGGAAAAGGTCTGGCGCCGTGTCGCCGGGGCGGATGGCGGCGCCCCGGCGACGGTGGTTTCGGGCGGGCGCACCATCGCCGTGCCGCGGGCGGGAAGCGGTGCGGCGCGCTTCGACTTCCACGAGCTGTGCGGCGTGCCCCTCGGCGCCAGCGACTATCTGCGCATCGCCCTCAGCTTTCACACCGTGCTCATCGACCACATTCCCGTGCTGGACCAGGACCGGCGCAACGAGGCCAAGCGCTTCATCACCCTGATCGACGAGTTCTACGAGAAGGGCGTGAAAGTGGTCGCCTCGGCCGAAAGCTCTCCCGAGCATCTCTATACCGGCACGGAGGGGGCGGAAGCCTTCGAGTGGGCGCGCACGGTCTCGCGCCTGCACGAGATGGGATCCTCCGACTATATCGCCCGTCCGCATGGCCGGGGCGACTCGCAGGCGAGCGGCAACACGACCGGCCTCGTCGAAACCTGAGGGCGGCGCGGAGGAGACTTGGTCCCGTCACAGACTTGATCCTGTCACGGACTTGATCCTGTCACATGGCGGGCGACAATCGCCCCGGCACACCCGGACAGAGCTTCATGAGCCGCATGCACCATGCCAAGGCCGCCCCGCCGCACATCTGCGCGCTAAGCGGCGACATCATCTCCGACCGGAACGGCGTCCGCCTTGACCTGCTCCGCCCCTCCCTCGCCCAACATATTCGCACAGCGCATCCCGGCATTGCGCCGGACGCGTACATCTCGCGCAAGGCGCTCGCCCGCGAACGGGCCGCCTTCATCGCCGCCACCCTTCAGGCCGAGCGCGGCGACCTCTCCCAGCTCGACCATGACGTGATCGAAAGCCTGGCCGCCAACGACATCCTCACCGAGAATGTCGAGGCCGAAATCGACGTCGGCCGCACCTTTGGCGAGCGCGCGGCGGATGCCATCGCCAGCTTCGGCGGGAGCTGGACCTTCATCATCGCCTTCATGCTGTTCATTGCCGTGTGGATGGCCCTCAACGTCGCCGGCGCGCTGGGCGCGTTCGATCCCTACCCCTTCATTTTGCTCAATCTTGTTCTCTCCTGCATCGCCGCGCTGCAGGCGCCGGTGATCATGATGAGCCAGAAGCGGCAGGAGGAGAAAGATCGCCGCCGCTCGGAGAACGACTACCGCGTGAACCTCAAGGCCGAGCTTGAAATCCGCCACCTCCACGAGAAGATTGACCACATGCTCACGCGGCAATGGGAGCGCCTCGCCGAAATCCAGTCGATCCAGATCGAGCTGATGGAGGATTTGGCCCAACGGCGCCGCTAGGCATCCAGTATTCCGTATACCATTGGAAATGGTAGCAAAGTTGTAGTCGTGCAGATGCGCAGGGGCGCCCTCATCGCTTGAACCAGACAGCGAGACGGGCTATCGGAAGCCGCGCGGCGGAGCGCCGCACCCTCCCTCGGAAAGTCAGGAAATCTCATGGCTCGAGCAAAGATTGCACTGATCGGAGCTGGCCAGATCGGCGGCACTCTCGCC
>JAEZMI010000160.1 GCA_023414975.1 Pseudomonadota bacterium
TCATCGGGTTGCTCTTGTCATCCGCCTCGGTGAGGAAAACCACCTCCTGATGCGGGATATCGGCATGGACCGGCACCTCGTAGCCGGCAAGGTCGTGGTTCACGAAGAAGCCATAGCGCGTGTCCACCGCCAGTTCCTCCATCAGCGCGCCGCCGACACCCATCGTCATCGCGCCGATCACCTGGCTGCGGGCCGATGTGGGATTGAGGATGCGGCCTGCGGCGCACATCGCCAGCATCCGCCGCACGCGGGTCACCCCGGTGTAGCTGTCGACCCCGACCTCCACGAAATGGGCGCCGAAGGTGGAGAGCTGGAAACGCTCGTCGAGGTCGCCAAATTCGATGCCATCCTCCCCCACGAGATCGCCGGCCGCCGCCGCTTCGCCCAGCGGGACGGCGCGATTGCCGGCGGACACGTGCCCACCCTCGAACGTCGCCTCGGCGGAGTTGAAGCCGAGGCGCTGCGCCACCGCATCGCGCAGCCTCACGCACGCGGCATAAACGCCGGAGGTGGAGTTGGCCGCGCCGAACTGCCCGCCGGAGCCGGCGGAGACCGGGAAACGGGAATCGCCGAGCCGGACCGTCACCGCTTCCAACCCGACGCCCATCATCTCCGCCGCCGTCTGCGCGATGATGGTGTAGCTGCCGGTGCCGATATCGGTCATGTCGGTCTCGACGACCACCCGCCCATCGCGGCCGAGACGGACGCGGGCGCCGGACTTCATGCTGATATGGTTGCGGAAAGCCGCCGCGACGCCCATGCCGACGAGCCAGCGTCCATCCCGCACCTGAGCCGGCCGGGCCTGGCGCCGGGACCAGCCGAAGCGCTCCGCCCCTTCCGTCAGGCAGCGCACGAACTGGCGCTCGGAGAAGCGCCGATCGGGCTTCTCAGGATCGACCTGCGTGTCGTTTTTCACGCGGAAGGCAATCGGGTCCATGCCGAGCTTTTCCGCCATCTCGTCGATGGCGATCTCCAGCGCCATCATGCCCGGCGCCTCCCCCGGCGCGCGCATGGAATTGCCTTCCGGCAGGTCGAGCACCGCAAGGCGCAGCGCGGTGAGCCTGTTGGCGCCGGCATAGAGCAGCCGCGTCTGGCTGACGGCGGCCTCCGGTCCGCCGCCCTTCTGATCGCCGGAACCGCTCTCATGGGCGATGGCGGTGATGGTGCCGTCCCGCTCGCAGCCGATGCGGATGCGCTGGCGCGTCGCCGGCCGGTGCGTCGTGTTGTTCGGGATCAGCGGGCGGGGCAGCGCCAGCTTTACCGGCCTCCCGGCAGCCCGGGCGGCGAGAGCGGCGAGCAAGGCGTCGGCCCGTAGGAACAGCTTGCCCCCGAAGCCGCCACCGATATAGGGCGCGACAACCCGCACCTTGTCCTTCGGCACACCCAGGGTCTTGGCGAGATCGGAGCGCCACCAGTCCACCATCTGCGTGGACGTCCAGACTGTCAGCTCGTCCCCCTCCCAGGCGGCGATGGAGGCGAAGGGCTCCATCATCGCGTGGCTGTGGTCCGGCGTCGTGTAGAAGGCGTCGAGCGTCACCGGCGCGGCGGCGAAGGCGCGGTCGAAGTCGCCGATGCGGTTCACGTCGTCCGCCGGGGCGGCGTTGGGGTCCTTGGCGGGCTTGGCGGTCTCCAGCGCCTCGTCGAGATCGAACCGCCCCTCCTCCGGGGCGTACTCGACCTGCACCTGCGCGGCGGCGGCTTGGGCCTGCTCGAAGGTTTCGGCGACCACCACGGCGATGGCCTGATGATAGTGGTCGATCTCATCCCCACCGAACAGTTTGGCGGTGTTGTAGTCGCCCTTCTTCAGCGTACCGACCTCCGGGGCGGTGAGAACGGCAATCACCCCCTGCGCCGCTTGCGCCGCCGCGACATCCATGGCGCGGATGCGACCCTTGGCGATGCCCGCGCCGACGACGGCGGCATAGGCGGGGTTCGGAATGTCGGCATGTTCATAGGCATAGGTCGCGAGGCCGGACGTCTTCAGCGGCCCCTCGATCCGGTCCTGCGGCTGGCCGACGACCCTCATGCGGTCGATGGGATTGGCCCCGGCGGGCTGGTCGAATTTCATGGCTCATCCCCTCGCCTGATCGATGACGGCGGCGAGCGTGCGCTCCGCCAGCGGCAACTTGAAACGGTTTTCCTCGGTCGGGCGCGCGTCGGCGAAGACCTGCGCGGCCACCGCGCGGGCGTCGCCCCGCGGCAGCGCCGCCTCGGCCGCCTCGACGCGCCACGGCTTGTGCGCGACGCCGCCGAAGGCGACGGAGCCCGTCCCATCCGGCTGGATCACCGCCGCAACGGAGACCAGCGCGAAGGCGTAGGACGCCCGGTCGCGCACCTTGTGGTAGATCTGCGTGCCGCCCGCGGGCTTCGGCAGCGTCACCGCGGTGATGAGTTCTCCGCGCTCCAGCACGGTGTCACGCGCGGGCTCGTCCCCCGGCAGGCGGTGAAACTCCGCGATCGGGATCGTGCGGCTCGCTCCTTCGGCGTTCACGGTCTCGACCGTGGCATCGAGGGCACGCAGCGCCACCGCCATGTCGCCGGGATAGGTGGCGATGCACTGATCGGACACGCCGACCACCGCGAGCTGGCGCGAATAGCCGCCGATCGCCCCGCAGCCCGAGCCGGGCCGGCGTTTGTTGCAGGGCATGTTGGTGTCGTAAAAATAGGGGCAGCGCGTGCGCTGGAGCAGGTTGCCGGCCGTGGTCGCCTTGTTGCGCAATTGGCCGCTCGCCCCCGCCACGATGGCCCGCGCCAGCACGCCATAGTCGCGCCGCACGCGCTCATCGCTGGCGAGGTCGGTATTGCTGACCAGCGCGCCGACGCGCAGCCCGCCATCTTCCGTCGGCTCGATACTGTCGAGGCCGATGTCCTGAACGTCGATGAGATGGCCGGGCGTCTCGATTTCCAGCTTCATGAGGTCGAGCAGATTGGTGCCGCCGGCGATGACACGGGCGTCCGGCCGCTCGGCGAGAATGCGCGCGGCGCTCGCCGGGTCCGTGGCGCGCTCATAGGTGAAGGGCTTCATGCGTTCGCTCCCGCAACCTCGGCCATGGCGTCGGCAATGTTGGAATAGGCGCCGCAGCGGCAGAGATTGCCGCTCATGCGCTCGCGCATTTCTTCCCCGGTGAGCGCCGGCTGCGCGGCGATGTCGGCCTGCACATGGCTCGGCACGCCGCGCGCGATCTCGTCGATGACCGCCACGGCCGAGCAAATCTGTCCGGGCGTGCAATAGCCGCACTGGTAGCCGTCGTGACGCACGAATGCCGCCTGCATCGGGTGAGGATCATCCGGCGTGCCGAGGCCCTCGATGGTGGTGACGGCATCCCCCTCATGCATCACCGCAAGGCTCAGGCAGGAATTGATCCGTTCGCCGTTGACGATCACCGTGCACGCGCCGCACTGCCCGTGATCGCACCCCTTCTTGGTTCCGGTGAGATGCAGATGCTCGCGCAAGGCGTCGAGCAGCGTTGTCCGCGTGTCCAGCGTCAGCTCCTGCGGGGTTCCGTTCACCTCGAAGCGCACGGGCAGCACCGCCGGCGCCGGCGCGCCCGGTGCGGCAGGCCTTGTCGACAAGGGCGGAGGAGCGGCCTGGCGGTTCTCCGAGAGGGCCGTTCCTGACGCGAGAGCGCCAGAACGCACGCCCTCGATCACGCCGCGTCCCGAGACGACGGCTTCACTGGTTTCCGGCATTGACCGCAATCTCCCTGTTCCCGGCCTCGATGCCGGCTGGGTCGCGGTCCCTCGACGCGTCCCCAGCCGACCCGCCTATAACGCGCTGCACTGCAAACGGGTCACACTGCCTCGCCTTTTAGTGATGCCGCCTCATAGAACGCGGGCCGACGCCCCCACAGCAACGGGACCTGCTCCAGCGGCACCGACACCACGGCCGTTCGCCCATTCAGCCGTGCCGATGCCAAGCTTAAAGGCCTTTCCGGCGCCTCAGGCTTTCTCCAGCGCGCCCTGGCTTCCCGCGGAGGCGAGAGCGGCGAGCGCGCGGGTCAGGTCCTCCGGCGTGTCGCAGGCGGTGATGCCGAGCGCGCGAATGTCGGCGCGAACATCGACGGGAAGACCGGAATTGGAATCGTCCGGCACCTGATTGAGCCGGCCGCCGATGAACACCGGCAAAACGTTCCCGGCGCGCGCCAGGGCATCCTTGACCTCGCGGGCATAGCGCAGCGCGACGCCGTTATAGGTGCTGATGGCGATGATATCGGCCCCTTCGGCCAACGCCGTCGCGACAAGGTCGTCGGCATCGGCGGAGGTGCCGCCGTCCACCGTGGCGACGCCGAGATGCCCGAGCATCCTCTCGATCAGGTTCTTGCCGTGCTCATGCACATCGCTGGACGCGACGCAGGCAACGAGTTCGCGGCCGGCAAGGCACGCGGCCGCCTCAGCCGGCACACGGGCGGCCCAGCCCTCGGCGGCATGCTCCAGTTCCTCGACCCATTCGGCCTGTGCCACCGCGCGCCGCCCGCCCCAGGCCTTGGGCTCCGGCGCCCCGGCGCCGAAGGCCGCTTCGAGCCGCCTCGGCCCGATACGCCGCAGCGCCAGCATGGTCGCGGCGGGATCGGCCGTATCGATGCCCGCGTCCTCCAGCCCGGCCAGCAGGCGCGCGGCGAACCGGCGGCCGCCCTCGACGAGTCGATCGGCGAGAGCATCGATGGGCGCGGGGTCGATCAGCCCGGCGAGGCCGGCCGCATGTTCGCCGAGACGATGGGCGAACATCTGCGCGTCGATGATCTCGTCGATATCGGGAATGCGCTCATTCTCCGTCACGGGCACCGGGTTGACCGCATGGCCGGTCGGCGTGCGGCCGAGTGCCCAGATGTCAGCCTGCAGATAGCTGGCGAGGCTGGCGTAATTGGCGGCGGGCGTGGATTTGTAGCTCACCGTGTTGCCGAAGATCATCGTGCCCGGCGTATCGCTCACGCGCGCCAGCGCGGCGTGGAAGGCCGCGCGGACGAGCGGCGCCGTGAAGTGGTGGCCGAAGCAGTGGGACAGCCGGGCGCCGATCAGCGTCTCGACGATGTGCTTCTCCACAAGCACCATCCCCAGCGCCGAACTCATGTCGGCAAACAGCCCGGCGAAGCCGTCGTCGAGATTGGAATGGACGAGCACCTCGACCGGCTGCGCGGCGATGAGGCCGAGCGCGGTGACGGTGGCGTGGGTGGTGACAACATCGTCGTCCCAGTCCGGCAGCCGGAACGTGAAGTATTGACCGAGATTGCCGATGGCGGTGGCCCCGGCCGCCAACGCGCCCTTCGTGTTCTCCAGCGCGCCCGGCAGCCCCAGCATGAAGTCGCCGAAATGCGCCGCGGCGGGCGCCGCATTGGTAATGCGGGCGAAGCTCTCCACCCCTTCGAGCACGATGCCCGTGCCGCGCCGGCTGCCTTGCCGCCTGTCGGGCGGGTAGCCCATGGACATGTCGAGTGTGATGCCGAAGCGATCCACCCGCACCC
>JAEZMI010000165.1 GCA_023414975.1 Pseudomonadota bacterium
GGCCCGTGAGGCGCGGGGGCGCCGCCGCATGAGCGCGCCGCGCCTGTTCACGATCCCGCCCTCGGCGCCCTTTCTGCCGACCCTGACCGATGCGCTGCTGCAGGGGCGGCTGATTCCCGGCTATGCGCCCGGCGATGACCCGCTGGCGCTCGCCTCCGCCACCATCTTCCTGCCGACCCGCCGCGCCGGACGCCTGCTCGCGGAGGCGCTGACCGCGCGCAGCCCCGGCGGCGTCACGCTGCTGCCGCGCATCGTGCCGCTCGGCGACGTGGACGAGGACGCGCTGGCCTTCGCCGAGAGTTTCACCGGCCCGCCCCGCGCGGTGCCGCCGCCGACGCGGCGGCTGGCGCTCGCCCATCTCGTCGCCCGCTGGCGGCAGGCGCTGCGGGAGGATGACGGCCGGATCGCCGTTGCCGCCGGGCCCGGCGCGGAACTGGCGCTGGCCGACGCCCTCGGCAAGCTGATCGACGAGATGGCGGCGCAGGAAGTGCCGTGGGCGCGCCTCGACACGCTCGTGCCGGGCGAGCACGACGCCTATTGGGACATGGCGCTGGACTTCCTCAAGATCGCCCGCGGCTTCTGGCCGGCCCTGCTGGAGGAGCGCGGCGAGGTGGATGCCAGCGTGCGGCGCGATACGCTGATCGCCGCCGAGGCTGCACGCCTCGCGAGCCTGCCGGAAACCGGGCCGGTGATCGCGGCGGGCTCCACCGGCTCGATGCCCGCCACCGCCCGCCTGCTGGCCGCGGTCGCCCGCCTGCCGCGCGGATGCGTGGTCCTGCCGGGCCTCGACGTCCATCTCGACGCCCGCTCCTGGGAGGCGCTGACCCATGAGGAAGCCCCCGCGCCGAGCCATCCCCAGTTCGGCCTGGCTTTGCTGCTCACGCGCTATATGCAGGCGGGCCGCGAGGACGTGGTGAGCCTTGCCGCCCCCGCGCCGCATGGACGGGAGGCGCTGCTCTCCGAGGCGCTGCGCCCCGTGGCGACGACGGAGGCCTGGGCGAGCCTTCCCGAGCGGCTGCCCGACCCCGACATCGACGCGGCGTTCGACGGGCTCAGCCTGATCGAGGCGGAGGACTCGCGCGAGGAAGCGCTCGCCATTGCCGTCGCGCTGCGCGAGGTGCTGGAAAAGCCGGGTGCCACCGGGGCGCTGATCACGCCCGACCGCGACCTCGCCCGCCGGGTGACGGCGGAACTGCTGCGCTTCGGCGTCGCCATCGACGATTCCGCCGGCGAACCGCTTTCCGAGAGCGTGCCCGGCCGTTTCGCCCGGCTGGTGGCGGATGCCTGCGCGGAGAATTTCGCACCGGTTCCGCTCGCCGCTCTGCTACGCCACAGCCTTGCCAGTTTCGGGCTGGAGGCGCAGGCGCTCGACGCCGCGGTGGACGCGCTGGAACTGATGGTGCTGCGCGGCCCGCGCCCGGCCGGCGGGCCGGCGGGCCTTCTCGCCGCCGTGGAGGGATTCGACCCGCAACGGCACCACCGCAGCGATCCGCGCGCCGCCATCGGGGAGGAGAGGCTTGCGCTGGCCGCCGGCCTCGCCGCCCGCCTTGCCGCCGCGCTCGGTCCTCTCGCGGCGCTCGACGGCGGCACGCATGATTTCGCGACGCTGCTCGCGGCCCACCGGCGGGCGGTGGAGGCAGCTTGGAGCGGCCCCGATCCGACGACGGGCATCGCCGACGACGCGGCGGTCGCCGAACTCGCCGGCGCCTTTGACGGGCTCGCCGAAGGGGCGAGCCTTGCCCCCGCGATGACGCTGCGCGATTACGCGGCCGCGCTGCCGCTGCTTCTGGCGGACCGCCCGGTGCGCCCGCCGCTGGTTGCCGGTGCGCGTCTGCGCATCTTCGGCCCGCTGGAAGCGCGCATGGTCCATACCGACCGTGCGGTGCTGGCCGGGCTTGTCGAGCAGACCTGGCCGAACAACGTGCGCACCGACCCCTGGCTCAGCCGGCCGATGCGGGCGGCGCTGGGGCTTGAGGCGCCCGAGCGGCGGATCGGCCTGTCCGCCCATGACTTCGTGCAGGCCTGCGGCGCGCCGGAACTCATTCTCTCGCGCCCGCGCAAGATGGGGGGCGCGCCGACCGTTCCCTCCCGCTTCCTGCAGCGCCTCGCCGCCGTGAGCGGCCCGGCGCGCTGGCAGGCGGCGCTGGCGCGGGGCGACCGATTCCGGCGCCTCGCCCGCCTGATCGACAGCGCCCCGCGCGTGAAGCCCATCGAGCGGCCGCAGCCGGCCCCGGCGCTGGGGCTGCGCCCGACGCGGCTGAGCGTGACCGAGATCGAGACCTGGCTGCGCGACCCGTACACCATCTATGCCCGCCACGTGCTGGGCCTTGCCCCGCTCGACGGGCTGGACGAGGAGCCGGGCGCGGCCGAGCGCGGGAGCGCCATTCACGAAGCGCTCGGGGCTTTCGCCGCCGATTTTCCCGAGGGCCTGCCCGCCGATGCCGAGGCGGTGCTGCGCGAACATGGCCGCCGCGCCTTCGCCCCGCTCGAGGCTTTTCCGGCGGAATACGCCCTGTGGTGGGCGCGGTTCGAGCGGCTGGTGCCGCGCGTCATCGCCTGGGAGCGCGGCCGGCGGGCCGAGGCGCGGCGGGTCTTCGCCGAAGTGGGCGGGCGGCTGCCGCTGGCGGGCGGGCGCTTCACCCTGACGGGCCGGGCCGACCGCATCGAGCAGTTGCACGCCGGCGGGCTTGCCGTCGTCGACTTCAAGACCGGCGTGGTGCCTTCCGCCAAACAGGTGAAAGCGGGCTACGCGCCGCAACTGCCGCTGGAGGCGGCGATGGCGGCGGACGGCGGTTTTCGCGCCGTGCCGGCCGAGGCGGCGGCGGGCCTCGTCTATGTGCGCCTCGGCGTCACCGAGGTGAAGGAAACCAGCGG
>JAEZMI010000031.1 GCA_023414975.1 Pseudomonadota bacterium
TCGGCGAAATACAGAGCGCTGGTGAGCAGGATCGCCGCGCTGGCGGGTACGGAGAGCCAGGTCGGCATCAGGCCTCCCATGGCGACCGCGAAGGCCGGCACCAGCACATAGGTGAGGTAGTCCACCACGAGGTCGAGCGTCTCGCCGGACCAGCGTGGCAGCACCTCCCAGACTCGGGCCCGGCGGGCCATCGTGCCGTCGATCCCGTCGACGAACAGCGCGGCGCCCAGCCACGTGAACATCAAGGACCAGTTACCTTCGACGGCCGCGATGAGCGCGAGCAGGCCGCAGACGGCGCCGGAGGCGGTGAACAGATGAACGGCGAAGGCGAGGGTCTGTCGACGGTTGGGACGCTCTGTCATCAGCCTGTCAGCCAGCGACTTTGCTGAAATCGCCACTGCTTTTCCTCCTGCCACCCAACCGGCGCATTTTTATACGTTACTTCGCGAGCCGCCGACCACTCCGCCGCCCATGACATGTGCGCGCATTGCTACGCATTGTCAGGCGGCTCGCTCCTGCTTATCCCACACTCCGGCGCGCGCTTATAGTCCCGCCGTCGCCGAGGGAGATCGAGATGTCATCAACGCCCGGTCAGGAACGGCATATCGCGGTGGTCGGTGGCGGCGCAAGCGGTCTTGTCGCGGCGCTCGCCCTCGCGACAGGCGGGAACGACGTCACCCTGATTGCGCCGGACCGCCCGGCGGATGCCCGCACGACCGCGTTGATGGACGGTTCGGTCAATGCGCTCAAGGCGCTTGGCGT
Source organism: Pseudomonadota bacterium (assembly GCA_023414975.1). Taxonomy (GTDB): domain Bacteria; phylum Pseudomonadota; class Alphaproteobacteria; order Rhizobiales; family Xanthobacteraceae; genus Ancylobacter. The sequence goes on from JAEZMI010000031.1 coordinate 763, forward strand.
TTGGGACCGCCTCGCCCCACATGCCGCTCCGCTCCGGATCATGCGGGTCCTGGACGGAACGACGCGGCTGCTGCGCGCGCCGCAGGTCGATTTCCGCGCCGGCGAACTCGGGCTCGAGGCGTTTGCGTGGAATGTCGAGAACGAGGCGCTGCTGGCGGCCCTTGAGCACACCATCGACGACGCGCCCGGCATTCACCGTCGCCGTACCAGCGTTGCCGCGGTGGCCGAGATGGATGGCCATGTGCGGCTGAGCCTCGACGATGGCGGCACGTTCGATGCCGCCCTGGTGGCGGCGGCGGATGGGCGACACTCCCCCTGCCGCAAAGCCGCCGGCATTGATGTTCGCACCCGCGACTACCCGCAGGTGGCGGTCACGGCGACGCTGGCGCATGACCGCCCGCACCATGACATATCCACCGAGTTTCACACGGAAACGGGTCCGTTCACGCTGGTGCCGCTGCCGGGTCAGCGCAGCAGCGTCGTCTGCGTGGTCTCCCCGCGGGAAGCCGAGCAACTGCTCGCGCTGGACGAGACGGCTTTCAGCCGGGTCATGGAACGCAAGGCGCGCTCGATCCTCGGCGCCATGCGGCTCGATTCGCCGCGCGGGAGCTTCCCCTTGAGTGCCCGCACCGCCACGCGCTTCGCCAAGGGACGCATCGCGTTGATCGGGGAAGCGGGGCACATCATTCCCCCCATCGGCGCGCAGGGCCTCAATCTCGGCATCCGCGACGCCGCGACGCTGGCCGAGCTGGTCTCGCAAGCGCGGCGCAAGGGTGAGGACATCGGGAGTAACGCGGTGAGCGAGGCCTATGAGCGGCGGCGCCGGGCGGACGTCGAGAGCCGCACCTTCGCCGTCGATCTGCTCAATCGCTCATTGCTGAGCGGCTTCCTGCCGATGGCGGGTGTGCGCGGCTTCGGCCTGTGGCTGCTCGACAAGACGCCGATGCTGCGCCGGGCGGTGATGCGCGAGGGCGTGGGCCCGACGCGGGACGTGCCGGCGCTTCTTACCGGTAGGGTCGCCTGACATCGGCGCCGGCTCAGGGCAGCATATCGTGCTGCAGGGCATAGAGCATGAGGGTGACGGTGAGCACGGAGACGATCGTGCCGATGAGGACGCCACCCGAGGCGCCCTGCACATAGGTGTCGTACTGCTTGGCCATGATGAAGGCGTTGAGCGCCGGCGGGAGGCTCGCCATCAGCACCGCGGTCGCGATCCACACCGGCTCGAAGCCGCCGACCGTGGTGAGCACGAGCCACACCAGCGCCGGATGCACCACCAGCTTGATCGCGAGCAGCACCGGAACCTCGCTCTGCATACGGTCCATCGGCCGGAGCGCGACGGAGACGCCAAGGGTAAAGAGGGCGCAGGGGGCCGCGGCGTTGCGCAGGAACTCCAGCGTCTTCTCGATCGCCGCCGGCGGATGAAACTCGATATAGGCCGCGAGCACTCCCAAAAAGGTCGCGACGTTGAACGGGTGAGTCACCACGCGACGCGCCACCAGCAGCAGCGTGGCCGAGAGCCGCCGTTGATCGCGCCCGCCAATGGCCATCATGATTGGCACGATGGTGAAGAAAAACAGGCTGTCGAAGACGAAAATAAGCGCCGTCGGCACCGAAGCGCCCATGCCCAGCGCCCCGAGCGTGAGCCCAGGGCCCATATAGCCGACGTTGGAGTAGGAGCCGAGAATGGCGGCTATCGTCGCCTCCGGCAGGTTTCCGCGCCGCAGCCAGAGCCCCACGAGAAGCGACAGCGCGAAGCAGGCCGCCGTAGACAGGGTCGTCGCCGCGATGAAGCTGCCATTGGTGAGCTCGCGGAACGGCGTGCGAGCTACCAGCGAGAAGAACAGCGCCGGCAAGGCGACATAGATGATGAAAAAGCTGAGCCAGGCGAGACCGCTTTCGGGAAGGCGCGCCAACCGGCCGCATCCCAGCCCCAGAAAGATGACGCCGAAAAACGGAAGTGCTAACGCTAGAACCTCAGCCATTGGCGTTGGCTATCGGCTCGCCATGGGGCGGTCAATCGGTCTTTAGTGACGGCAAGACGCCGCTGTCGGGTGCGCAGAGTCCCTGCCGTTCGCACGATGGCCGGCGGCATGACAGGTGACGCGACGGCAGAAGCCGTCACGGGAGAGGACGGACGATGAAGGAGCGGAACGCCAAGTACCGGATCGGGCAGATCGTCCGCCACCGGCACTACCCTTTCCGCGGTGTCGTCTTCGACGTCGATCCGGAATTCTCCAATACCGATGAATGGTGGGATTCGATTCCCGAGAATATCCGGCCTTCGACCAAGGACCAGCCCTTCTACCATCTCCTGGCGGAGAACGCGGAGACGGAATACGTCGCCTATGTTTCCGAGCAGAACCTGGAGCTCGACACATCCGGCGAGCCTGTTCGCCACCCTCAGGTCCGCGAGATGCTCGCCGCCGATGGCGACGGCGGCTGGCGTGTGCGCAGCGAGCGGCTGCAGTAAGCGGCTGCAGTAAGCGCTTGGCATCGCGCTTCGCACTGCGGCTTCCAAACAGCGACGCATCAAATGAAAACGCCCGGCCGAAGCCGGGCGTTCTGATTCCGAGTGATCGAGGCGATCACTGGGCGGGCTGACCGCTCTTCAGTTTCTCGGCGCCAAGCTTCTCCAGCCCCGCCTTGGTCTGCTGCTCGCGGGCCTCGGCCTCGGCCTTCAGCGCTTCCACGCGGGTCTTCACCTGATCCTGGATCTTCTTGACCTGCTCCTCGAAGACCTTCGGGTCGGTCTGCGGGCCGTCATAGACCTTGGCGAAGTCGCCGAGGCCGATCGGGTAGGAGATGACGCGGCCAACCGAATTAGCCACCTGAAGCGTCAGGCCCGGCGCCTTCTTCATGCGGTCGATGAAGGCCTGGTCGATCTGGATATCGCCACGGCAAACCTGCTGATCGCACATGATGAAGGTGCCGAGCACAGGCTGCTCGTTGGCAAGGGCGACGCGGAAGCCGTTGCGCAGCAGAAGGCCGGTCGGGAAGGCGACGACAAAGGCCTTCTTCGGATCGTCCTTCACCTCGAAGATGCCGAAGCGCACCAGGAACTGGCCGGTATCGCTGATGATGGTCTGCTCCATGTTGCAGACCTCCTTCTTGATCGACGGCTCCTCGCCACAGCGCTTCACCCACGGAATCGGCAGAGCGGGGATCTGCGCCTGCTGAGCCTGGCCCTGCTGAGCAGGCGCTGCCTGCTGCGCCGGGGCGGCCGGCTTCTGCGCGGGCTTGGCCGGCTGCGTGGTCTGCGCGAAGGCGGTACCGGTAAGCGCCAGCACCATGGCGGCGCCGGCGACCTGGCGCGCGAGAGTCGAGCGGTTGATCATATCGAATTCCTGTCGTTCGGCCCGCGGTGAAGAGCGGTTGTCGGACGCCTCTGCGCCATCTCGGGAACGTGGGCTGTCTCAAGCCCAATTGAGGCGACAGAGTGACCCTCTGGCAGTTGAATGTCGGGGTTCGTGCTAGACAATCTCGTATGTCCGCGAGTCGAATCTGTGGCCAAGGAACGGAAGCGTGACCGATATCGCCCGCCGAGCGTTCCTGCGCAATGCCGTAGTGCTGGGTACCGGCGTGTTCTTGGCGCGAACGGGCCCCGCCCGCGCGGAGGATGACGCCCCGACGTTCCGGCACGGCATCGCCATGCATGGCGAGCCCGCCTATCCGCCCGGCTTTTCCCATTATGCCAGCGTCAACCCGGACGCCCCGAAAGGGGGCCGGTTGACGCAGGGCGCCGTCGGCAGCTTCGACAGCCTCAATCCGTTCATCGTGCGCGGTACGGCGCCCCCCTTCGTCCGCTGGAATCTCGTCGAAAGCCTCATGGCGCGTTCGCCGGATGAGGCGTTCACCTGTTACGGGCTGCTGGCGCGCGGGGTCGCGACGGATGACGCGCGCAGCTACGTCGCCTTCGATATCGACCCCCGCGCACGTTTCGCCGACGGCACGCCGGTGACGGCGGAAGACGTGCTGTTTTCGTTCAATCTCCTGCGGGTGAAGGGCCGGCCCAACCACCGCACCTTCTACGGCAAGGTGGCGAAGGCCGAGATTACCGGTCCGCTCGCCATTCGTTTCACCTTCGGGACCGTGGACCGGGAACTGCCGCTCATCATGGCGCTGATGCCGGTTCTCGCCCGCCATGCCACCGACGAGGCGACCTTCGACCAGACGAGTTTCACCCCACCGCTGGGCAGCGGGCCCTACACGCTCGGGGAGGTGCGGCCCGGCGAGACGGTGATCCTCACACGGCGGGCGGATTATTGGGGCCGGGAGTTGCCGGTGAACCGCGGCAATTTCAATGCCGATACGCTGCGCTACGATTTCTACCGGGATGTGAACAGCCAGTTCGAGGCGTTCAAGCGCGGGCTTTACGACATTCGTTTCGAGACCGACCCCGGCCGCTGGAAAACCGGCTACGACATTCCCGCCGTGCGCGACGGGCGGATCGTGACCGAAGAAATCGAGACGGGCATGCCGAAGCCCTACTCGGCGCTCATTTTCAACATGCGGCGACCGATCTTCGCAGATGCGCGGGTGCGTGAGGCCATGGTCGAGCTGTTTGACTTCGAATGGGCCAACACGAACCTCTATTTCGGCCTCTACCGGCGTAATGGCAGTTTCTATGACGGCTCCGAACTGTCGGCCCGCGGCCGGGCGGCCGATGCGCGCGAACGCGAATTGCTCGCCCCCTACCCCGAAGCCGTTTTGCCGGCAGTCATGGATGGCAGCTGGGAGCCGCCAGCCTCCGACGGCTCCGGCCGCGACCGGGCTCGCCTCAAAAGGGCGCTGGAGCTTTTCGCCAGCGCCGGCTGGGAGCTGAAGACGGGAAAACTCACCTCGCGCGAGGGGCAGGCCTTCGCGCCCGAACTCATCGTCGGCACCAAGGACCAGGAGCGGCTCGCGCTCGCCTATCAGAACATGCTGAAGCGCGCCGGCGTCACTCTGAACATCCGCCTGGTCGACAACGTGCAGTTCGAGGCCCGTAAGCAGACCTACGACTACGACATGGTGCCTTACATCTGGGACCAGTCGCTGTCGCCGGGCAACGAGCAGACATTCTATTTCGGCTCGGCGGCGGCGGATGTACCGGGCACGCGCAACTTCATGGGCCTGAAGAGCCCGGCGGCCGACGCGATGATCCAAGCGCTACTGGCCGCCCGCGCGCGGGAAGATTTCGTCTCCGCCGTGCGTGCGCTTGATCGCGTGCTGATCTCCGCCCGATTTTCGGTGCCGCTGTTCTATACGCCCGGCCAATGGGTGGCGCGCTGGAAGGCGATCCGCCGGCCCGAACGCGTGGCGCTCAGCGGCACGCTGGCGGAGAGCTGGTGGCGCGAGCCTGGCCAATAGGGCACGGCCGCCGGCTGCCGGAGCGGCAGTTTCGTTGACGCTGTTGCAAACAAGCGCTGGACAGTCCGGTGAGAAAAGGGTCCTTAGGTGCGTTTCGCCACCGTAGCGCGGTGAGCGTCCGGTGGCTCGGAAGCCTCTGCGCGGCGTGTCGGCGATGGTCTCGGAGTTTTCGTTTATGCGTTATGCCCTTGGTCTGGCGGCTGGTGGCCTGGCTCTCGCCTTCGCCAGCTTCAGTGCGGCTCCCGCCTCTGCGCAGTCATCGATCACCGTGCATCCCCAGCCGCAACCGGGGACCGGGAGCGGCGGAGGGGTGGAAATCAACATCAAGCCCCTGAACAATCCGAACTATCTGGATTACGGCCCGCTCCCGGACAACCCCGGCGCCGACCATAGCCAGGACTACATGAACCAGGCCGGCGGCAATTCGCCGGACATGTCCGGTCCGGGGTCCGATGTGGATGCGGACGTGATGCCGGACAGCGACGGTGCCTATGACGGGCCGATCCCCGGCACGCCTTTCTGACGCGCATTTCTGATCGCGCGGGTGCGAGAGAGGCCTTCAGGCCGCTTTCGCACCCTGCTCGGCGATCTTCGCCAGCTCTTTCAGAATTCCGGCCGTGCCCTTGAGGCGCGCATTGGCGTTTGGCCAATCTTCCGAGAACACCACTTTCCCATCCGGCCGCATCTTAGCGACCACGTGCGGCTTGCCCACATAGGTGATGAAGCCCGCGGGATTTGGGAAGCGCCCATCGCGGAAGGTCAGCACCGCGCCGCGCGGGCCGGCATCCACCTTCTCGACATTGGCCCTGCGACAGAACGCCTTGATGCTGACGAGCTTGAGCAGTTGCTCGACCTCTTCCGGCAGCGGCCCGAAACGGTCCACCAGTTCAGCGCCCATCGCCTCGATTTCCGGCTCGGTCTCCATCTCCGCAAGCCGCCGGTAGAGCGAGAGGCGGACATGCAGGTCCGCGACATAGTCCTCCGGGATCAGCACGGGCGTGCCGATGGATATGGTCGGCGACCATTTGTCGGCGGTCGGTGTGGTGATGCCGGCCTTGAGGTTGGCGATCGCCTCCTCCAACATCTCCTGATAGAGCTCGTAGCCGACCTCCTTGATGTGGCCGGACTGCTCGTCGCCCAGAAGATTTCCGGCGCCGCGAATGTCGAGATCGTGGCTCGCGAGCTGGAAGCCGGCGCCTAGCGTATCCAGCGACTGCAGCACCTTGAGCCGGCGCTCCGCCTGCGTGGTCAGCGCCTTTTCCGCCGGCAGGGTGAAGATGGCATAGGCGCGCGTCTTGGAGCGGCCGACGCGCCCGCGCAACTGGTAGAGTTGGGCGAGACCGAACATATCGGCCCGGTGAATGATGAGTGTGTTGGCGGTCGGAATGTCGAGCCCCGACTCCACGATAGTGGTCGATAGCAGCACGTCGAACTGTCCGTCATAGAAGGCGGACATGATTTCCTCGAGCTGCGTCGCGGCCATCTGGCCGTGAGCGACCGCGACCTTCACCTCCGGCACGCTCTTGTCGAGGAAGTCCTTGACCTCGCCGAGATCCTCGATGCGCGGGCAGACATAGAAGCTCTGGCCGCCGCGGTAGCGCTCACGCAGCAGCGCCTCGCGCACGATCAAGGGATCGAAGGGCGTGACGAAGCTGCGCACCGCAAGGCGGTCCACCGGCGGCGAGGCGATGATCGAGAGTTCGCGCACCCCGGTCATGGCGAGTTGCAGCGTGCGCGGGATGGGCGTCGCGGTCAGTGTCAGCACATGCACCTCGGCACGAAGCTGCTTCATCTTCTCCTTGTGGGCGACGCCGAAATGCTGCTCCTCGTCGATGATGACGAGGCCGAGATCCTTGAAGCTGATCGCCTTGCCCAGCAGCGCATGTGTGCCGACGACGATATCGACCGTGCCGTCCGCCAGCCCCTTCTTGGTCTCGCTCATTTCCTTGCCGGTGACGAGGCGGGAGGCTTGACGCACCACGACCGGGAGGCCCTTGAAC
>JAEZMI010000248.1 GCA_023414975.1 Pseudomonadota bacterium
GTGGACGGCAAGACGGTCGGGATCGAAGGGGCGCGAAACCAGCCGCCAACGGTCCGTTTCACCAAGGGCGACCCGCCGGGCGCGCTCGGGCGCGTCGGCGCCGATGTCGATCACATCGACGTGGCGGACGACATCGGACAGGAGCATGGGCATGCCGTCCGGGTGCGGAACGATGACCACGGCCTCGCGCTCCCGATCCAGCATGCCGAGCCGGTCCAGGGCGTAGGCGGTCTGCGCGCGCGCCCACGCGCCGCAGCTCCGCTTGTAGAAATTGTAGACGAGGTCGAGGCGGTCCAGGGCGTTGACCCGGGGGGCATCGGGGGTCTCATCGTCCAGATAGCGCGGGAAGGTCGAGCAGCTGACTTTGAGGCGGTCGAGCCACGCGAACCAGGGCGCCGACTCCCAGTCCTCGGCCGCCGCAAGCTTGCTGAGAGCCGGCGGGCCGGCGGGGCGCTCGGCCGGCGGCAGGGCGCTTTGCGCGCGCACGCGCAGGGCGTTGCGCGACCGGGCCGCCGCAGCCTTGACCCGATCGAGCTGCGGCTGCGTGACCCTCTCGGCGCGCTCCAGCCCGGGCCAATCGAGCAGGGCCATCAGCGGAGCCGTCCAGCGCATCGGATCGACCGTGGCCGGGTCGCCGGCCCGCAACACGGTTTTCAGGTCGCCGCGCGCGATGGCCACTTCGCGCGGGCTGATTTCCCGCGTGCGGCCGAGCGCCTGCGCGAGGTAGGTTTCGACGCTCGGCCCGACCGCCGGATCCATCCGGATCAACGGCCGGACGATGTCGGCCAGGCGGTCCCCGACGCCTTGCAGGGACAGCTCGCGCACGCCGCGCTCGTAGGCCACCTCGACGATGCGCGTGCGTAGATCCCGGTCGGCGATCAGCCGCGTCAGGTTCGCCGAGAACCCCTCCAACGCGTCCGCCAGCAGCACCGAGACGCCGTCGTCGAGGCAGTGGACCACCTCTCCCACCGGGGTGGCGCACACGGCCACCTTCGCCAGCAGATACTCGAACATCTTGGTCGGGCTTTTGCAGGCGTTGAACATGGTGTTGGCGTAGGGCAGGACGCCGATGTCCATCTCCGCCAGGACCTCGCTGAACCGCTCCGGCGCGATGCGTTCGTGGAAGACGATGTTGCGCAGGTCGGGATAGCGCTGCGCCACGCGCCGCTTCAGCTCCGGCCAGGCCCGGCCGAAGCCGATCAGATGGAAGCGGGCTTCGGAGCGGATCTCCGGCGGCACCAGGGCAAAGGCGTCGAGAGCGAAGAAGATGTCCCGCAGGACCAGCGAGCCCCAGACATCGCCGCACCAGAGGATGTTGACCGCATCCCCGAAACGCCGGCGCGGCAGGTGCCTCCTGAGCGGGTTGAAGTCTTCCGGATCGGCGACGGTGTGAACCAGATGCGTGTTCGGCTTGTCGCGCCCGACCAGGTCGAGAAGCCGGGTGCTCGACACCACGCAAGCGTCCGCGCGGGCCGCCATCGTGGACAGAAGGGCGTCGGGCTGCAAGGAGGGGAACCAAGGCTCCAGGCGCCAGTAGGGCGACGTGCCGATGTCGTAGTCGTCGTAATCGAAGACGATCCTGTTGCCATGGCGCGCCGCCGCCAGACAGCAGGCCAGTACGTGGTAGCCCGCCTTCTGGACGTAAAGAACCGCCCGGGGGTTTTCGGCCAGGATGTCGAAGGCCCGCAGGTTGAGGCGGAGCTTCTCCTCCTCGGGGATCTGCGCGACGGGACCGCCCCCGAACCGGGCGCCGAGGTGATCGACGAAGGACAGGACCTCCGCCGCGATGCCCTTCTGCCGGAGCAGCTTCGCGAAGCTGTAGCAGCGTACCCGCGCCGGGGCGAGGGAGAAGCCGTCCTGCGCCACGAAGATCACGTCGGCCTCCTTGTAGCGCTGAAGCTGTTCAGGGCTGGGGAGGAGCGGTTCCGACATGTGAATTTCCTGCCTGGAGCAAACCACGCCTTGCGAATGGGCGAAGTCTTGAAACACCGAGAGTGGATGGACCGCGCAAGCCACCGAACCGGCCCGGGGCCAGGCGGCGCCGAGTTCCTGACCGAGATCCTGGCCGGGATGCGGCCGAGATCGTGAGGGCATTGCCTCGCCGTCGTTGTACGCCCTGGCCACCGGTCGTACAAGGCCGCGGTTCAACAGGGAAGAGCACCGGCATGGCGCGATGCACGGAGACATCAACCGAGGATCGCTGTCCACTCTCGGCCAAGTCACTCCTGTGACAGCGCAAATAACCCTTTATTTACCACATGGCGGTAATGCTGCCCACCATGTCCGCAAAAATATTGCCGCCGAGCGAACGGAACGATCAGTGACAGACGTCAGGAGCAGGGCCTTACATCCGATTCCACCTTAGACGCATTTCCTCGGGAGCCTCCCGCCAAAACGTGGCGGACAGGTGGCGCGTTCGGCTGGACGCGGCATCCTTGCTGTGGGGCATGGTCCATTGGTGTATCGATTTTGACACAGGATGCCGTAATGCACACGTTCGAGACAACGTCGATCAGCAACGTCCAGGCGTATTGGGACGCACGCCCCTGCAACATCCGCCACTCCACGAAAACTCTGGGCTCCCGCGAATATTTCGACGAGGTGGAGGCCCGCAAGTACAAGGTCGAGCCGCACATTCCGGAGTTCGCCGATTTCCAGCGCTGGGCGGGAAAGAAGGTGCTTGAACTTGGCTGCGGCATCGGCACGGACACCATCAATTTCGCCCGGGCCGGCGCCCAAGTCACCGCCGTGGATCTGTCCACCAAATCCCTGGAGATCGCGCGCCAGAGGGCCGAGGTCATGGGGGTGGCCGACCGCATCCAGTTCTTCAACGCAAACGGCGAAGAACTGTCGAAGGTGGTTCCGCTGGACGAATACGACCTGGTCTATTCTTTCGGGGTCGTGCACCACACACCGCACCCGGAGAGCGCCATCGCCGAGCTGCGCCGGTATCTGAAGCCGGGCGGAACCATGAAGATCATGGTCTATTATCGCTATTCCTGGAAGACGCTGTGGATCCTGCTGGGGTATGGGAAAGGAC
>JAEZMI010000250.1 GCA_023414975.1 Pseudomonadota bacterium
ACGAACCCGCCGTCGACGGCGAGCCACGAAAGCCATGCAGGGATATCGTCCCCGTAGATATGGACTGCACTCTCCTCTCCCAGCGGCAGATAATGTGCGTGGCCTTGCAGCGCGAGCGCGCTGACGCCGCCGAGATGGAAGCGGTACCCCATGATCCATTGCGCCGAGAGCAGCGGGATTTTCCACCCCGAACGCGCCTCGGAATTTTCCGATGGGCCGAACGGGCGCCGATAGACACCCTGCATCAGCCGTTCCAGCCAGCCTTGCTTCACATAGGCCGAGACCGACTGCCGCGAGATCGCATGGGCATTCAGCCACCGGGTATCGACGAGAAAACCCGGCGGCACGTTCTGGAGCACGAACTTCAGTTTTGATGAATTTTGTCCATCCATGTTTGACAAATTAGCATATTTTCAAAGTGATTGCCAGTGCGACTTTGAGGGGTGCCGATTTCGCCTATTAATAATTGACAAATACGAGAAAAATCAAAGTAGCGCTGTGCTTGGGACCTCGCCCGATTTTAGCAGGACCGCGGCTATGCCAGAGCCACCTTGAGGTCGCGCCGACGGCGCCTTCGACCGAGGCGGCAAGCGTGTCACCCACGCGGAAGAGACTTTCCTCCTCGATAGTGCCCAATCGAGCGCTTGTACATCCGCCCACCCCCTTCGAACTGACGTCCGCGAAACGTGCAGCAGTTTGGACTATCGAGAGGCGACAGCGTCGCTCGTCGATGTTCTCCATTCCATCGTCGAGGACGCTCCCATGTATTCCCAACGAACGTCACCGAGCGCGGTGTGTTACCAGCCGCAGGTTCTATGCTGTGCGTCCAACAATTTGGCCAACCATACGGGCAACATCTCCAGATTTTCGTTGACATCTCCCTGAAATCGCGCAGGATATTCAGACATTAGAGCGCGTCACCCGCTCCACTAGGGCTCTTCACCCGCTCCAGTTTTCCGGATGCGTACCTAGCCGTCATCGAGCGCCGAGACGTCGGGTGCGTGCCACTTGGGGCGCCTGCGTCCATGCCTCTCTCGGATGCCTGGCCTGTTTGTACTTGCCGGTTTGTACGGGCCGGAAGCCGGCGAAAGGATTCGCGGGCGAGCATCCCGGCCTTTGTGCCGCAGAACCAATGCTTGTCCCCGCGGCTTGATTCTTTGCAGAGGCGCCATCACCTATCGCGCGGCCCGCACCGCGTGCTGGCCGTCATGGTTTCGTCGCACCTTTCGTGGCGAAACAGGCGGGCAGCACATCGCAGCATGGCTGTGACGGCCTCTGTGCACCTGCGCTGTGGCACTTGCGCCGTGGCACTTGCGGAATTCTAGGAAACCGCCTATCCCACGCCCCGATTTTCGCGGCCCGATGTCGCTGAAGGAAACGAGTTATGGCCAAAGAGAAGTTTAACCGTTCGAAGCCTCACTGCAACATTGGCACGATTGGCCATGTTGACCATGGCAAGACGTCGCTGACGGCGGCGATCACGAAGGTTCTTGCGGAGTCGGGCGGCGCGACGTTCACGGCGTACGATCAGATTGACAAGGCGCCGGAAGAGAAGGCGCGTGGCATCACGATCTCGACGGCGCATGTCGAGTACGAGACGAACAACCGCCACTACGCGCATGTCGACTGCCCCGGCCACGCGGACTACGTGAAGAACATGATCACGGGCGCGGCGCAGATGGACGGCGCGATCCTGGTCGTGTCGGCGGCGGACGGCCCGATGCCGCAGACGCGCGAGCACATCCTCCTGGCGCGCCAGGTCGGCGTTCCGGCGCTGGTGGTGTTCCTGAACAAGTGCGACATGGTCGACGACGAGGAGCTTCTGGAGCTGGTCGAGCTCGAGGTTCGCGAGCTTCTGTCGAAGTACGACTTCCCGGGCGACGACATCCCGATCATCCGCGGTTCGGCGCTGGTTGCGCTGGAGAACGGCGACCCGAAGCTCGGCCGCGACGCGGTTCTGAAGCTGATGGAAGCGGTCGACAGCTACATCCCGCAGCCGGAGCGTCCGGTCGACCAGCCGTTCCTGATGCCGATCGAGGACGTGTTCTCGATCTCGGGCCGCGGCACCGTGGTGACGGGCCGTGTCGAGCGCGGCGTGATCAAGGTCGGCGAGGAAGTCGAGATCGTCGGCATCCGTCCGACGACCAAGACCACGGTCACCGGCGTCGAGATGTTCCGCAAGCTGCTGGACCAGGGCCAGGCGGGCGACAATGTCGGCATTCTCGTGCGCGGCACGAAGCGTGAGGACGTTGAGCGCGGCCAGGTGGTGTGCAAGCCGGGTTCGGTGAAGCCGCACACGAAGTTCAAGGCCGAGGCGTACATCCTGACGAAGGAAGAGGGCGGCCGCCACACGCCGTTCTTCACCAACTACCGTCCGCAGTTCTACTTCCGCACGACGGACGTGACGGGCGTGGTGACGCTGCCGGAAGGCACGGAAATGGTGATGCCGGGCGACAACATCTCGGTTGACGTGCAGCTGATCGTGCCGATCGCGATGGAAGAGAAGCTGCGCTTCGCCATCCGCGAAGGCGGCCGCACCGTCGGCGCCGGCGTCGTCGCCGCCATCATCGAGTGATC
>JAEZMI010000262.1 GCA_023414975.1 Pseudomonadota bacterium
CATTCCGGCAGACCGGCATTGCCCGGAAGCTTGGCCGCTTCGGCATATTCCTCGACGGAGCGGCGCTGGGCCTCCTCCTTCGCCTGCTCCTCGGGAGACTTCTGCTCCGCCGGCTTCTGCTCCGGCGCGCTGCTCTGCGCCAGTGCTCCGCCATGTCCGGCGGCCATCAGGAGAACGCCGCCGAGGAGAGCGGCGGCAAGGGTACGAACTGAGCACAACATGGCAGAAAGTGTCACACCGTAACAGGAGACTTCGGAGAGCCGGAGAACAGTAGGTGAAGCGGCTGAATTTGTCAGCATGACGACGCAGGGCGGCATCGGCGCCGAATAAGCCGATGAGCCGGCTTTTCCCGGTGTCTTGCGAAAGCTACAAAGCCCGGCTACCCGCCTGTGGCGGCGTTGCAGCGTGTCCCGCCCGAGTTTCGCTGCCCGAGTTCCGCTGCCCGAGTTCCGCTGCCCGAGTTCCGCCGGAGATTCCCATGCGTCTTCCCATTGCCCTTGCGCTCGCCGTCGGTGCGGCGATCGTCGCCATCTGGGCCTGGCTGGGTCATCCGGTGCCGGCGCCGTCCTCGCCGCTGGCGCAGGGCGAGAAGCTGCCCTGCGTCTCCTACGCCCCGTTCCGTCCCGGCCAGTCGCCCTTCATGACCGGGCTCGTCATCCCGCCGGAGCAGATCGACGACGATTTCGAGCGTCTCGCCAAGATCACCCAGTGCGTGCGCACCTATTCCACCGAGATGGGCCTGCACGTGGTGCCGGAACTCGCTCGCAAGCACGGGCTCACCGTGCTCCAGGGCATCTGGATCGGCCGCAACCCCGCCGACAACAAGGTGGAGATCGACGCGGCGGTGAAGGCGGCGCAGGAAAACCCGGACGTCATCAAGGCCGTCATCGTCGGCAATGAGGTGCTGCTGCGCGGCGAGCAGACCGCCATCGACCTCGCGGCAATGATCAAGGAGGTGCGCGAGAAGGTGCCGGCGCAGGTGCAGGTCACCTATGCCGATGTGTGGGAGTTCTGGGAGCGCAACCGCGACCTCGCCCGGTCGGTCGATTTCGTCACCGTCCACATCCTGCCCTTCTGGGAAGACCTGCCGGTGGCGGCCGAGGAGTCGGTCGCCCATCTCGGCGAGATTCGCGAACATGTCGGGCAGATCTTTGCCGGCAAGGACATCCTGATCGGGGAGACCGGCTGGCCGAGCGAGGGGCGCATGCGCGAGGGCGCGCTGCCGTCGCCCTCCAACCAGGCCCGCGTCATCCAGGAACTGCTGGCCCTCGCCAAGGCGAAGAACTACCGCCTCAACGTCATCGAGGCCTTCGACCAGCCGTGGAAGCGGGCGTCCGAGGGCACGGTGGGCGGCCACTGGGGCTTCCTTGATGCCTATACGCGCGATTTCAAGTTCGCCTGGGGGCAGCCGGTGTCGGACCATCCGGCCTGGATCGCGCAGGCCATCGGCGGCGTGCTGGTGGCCTTCGCCGTCTTCGCCGCCGCGCTTCAGGGCCAGCGCCGGGCCGGCGTCGCCGCCCTGCGCGGCCAGCACTGGCTGGCCACCACCGGGATCGCCTTCTTCGCCGGTCTGCTCTATCCGCGCCTCGTCATCACCGTGCCGGTGGAAAGCCTCGGCGTCGGCGGCTGGGTTCGTGGCGTCGCCATGCTGGTTCTGGCGCTCGCCGTGCCGCTCGCCTGCGCCGCCGCCATCGGCGCGCGCACCCGGCTGGTGACGCTCGCGGTCGCGCTGAACCCGGCCTCGGTGCCGGGCACGTCGCGGCTGGAGAAGCTGGTCGCTTTCCTGCTCGCGGCCTCGCTGGTGCTGGTGGTGCAGATCGCCTTCGGGCTGGTCTTCGACCCGCGCTACAAGGACTTCCAGTTCGCCGGCCTCACGCCCATCGTGGCGGGCTTCGCCTTCTACGCGCTGGTCGCGCCCGCGCCGCGCCAGGAGAGCGGCCGGCAGGCGGAAATGCTGGCGGCGGCGATCCTGCTCGGCTGCGGCCTCTACATCCCGATCAACGAGACCTTCGCCAACTGGCAGGCGCTGTGGACCGGCGGGCTGATCCTCGCCCTGTCGCTCACGCTGTGGCGCCTCGCCACGGCCGGGCGAACGAGATGAGCAGCAGCCCGGCGGCGAGCGCGGAGAGGTTGTTGTTGTACATGACGACGCCGACCGCGGTCGCCATCAGGGCCGCCGTGAACATCGCCAGCGACGGGCGGATGAACTGCACCACCGACAGCGCGATCGCCGCGATGCCGAAGACGGAGTAGCCGTAAAGGGTGATGACCATCTCGCGGGTCTCGCAGGTCATCGTCTCCATGCCGCGGCAGGCAAGGCCGATGGCCGATTGCTCCACCAGCGCGTAGCGCATGTAGATTGCCCAGCCGAGAGCGAAGCCGCCGAGCACGAGAATGATGTTGGTCGCGCGGGCGCTGGGCAGGAAGTTGCGGTAAGCCACGGTTGGTCCTCCTCGAACGGGGATTCCATCGCATAGGCGGCGATGCCGATCAATTCGCCCTCGTCAGGGCAGTTCCGGCGCGCCGCCGGCTGCGCTAAACAGCGACCAACCTCACGGAGACCCATGCGCATGCGCAGCCTTCTCGTCATCGTTCTCGCCGCCGGGGAGGGCACACGCATGCGCTCCACCAAGCCGAAGGTGCTGCACGCGGTGGCGAACCGGCCGATGGTCGCGCATGTGCTCGATGCCGCGCTCAAGGCGGGTGCCTCCCGCCTGGCCGTGGTGATCGGCCCGGATCATGAGGCGGTCGCCGCGCAGGTGCGCCTCGCCGCCCCGGAAGCCGGAACCTTCGTGCAGGCGGAACGCCGGGGCACCGCCCATGCCGTTCTCGCCGCGCGCGAGGTTCTGGCGCAGGGTTTCGACGATGTGGTGGTCATGTATGGCGACACGCCGCTCGTCCGGCCGGAAACCATCGCCGCGCTGCGCGCCCCGCTCAAGGACGGGGCCGCGGTCTCGGTTCTCGGCTTCCGCCCGGCGGACCCGTTCGGCTATGGCCGGCTGGTGACCGAGGGCGGCGAACTCCTCGCCATTCGCGAGGAGAAGGAGGCGAGCGAGGCCGAGCGTGCCATCACCCTGTGCAATGCCGGGCTGATGGCGTTCGACGGGCGCGTGGTGCTCGATCTGCTGGATCGCGTCTCCGACGCCAACGCCAAGAAGGAATTCTACCTCACCGACGCGGTCGAGATCGCGCGTTCGCTCGGCCGTTCCGCCGCTGTGGTCGAGGTCGCGGCGGAAGAGGTGGCGGGTGTGAACAGCCGGGCGCAACTCGCTGAAGCCGAATCGATTCTCCAGGCCCGCCTGCGCATGCGGGCGCTGGAGGGCGGGGCGACGCTGGTGGCGCCGGAGACCGTTTTCTTCAGCGCCGACACGGTGATCGGCCGCGATGTGGTGATCGAGCCGAATGTCGTGTTCGGCCCCGGCGTCACCGTCGAGGATGGCGCCACCATCCGCGCCTTCAGCCATGTCGAGGGCGCCCATGTCGGTGCCGGCGCGATTGTCGGCCCCTTCGCGCGCCTGCGTCCCGGCGCGGCGCTGGGGCAGGGGGTGCATGTCGGCAATTTCGTGGAGATCAAGGCGGCGGACCTCGCGCCGGGCGTCAAGGTCAACCACCTGTCCTATGTCGGCGATTCCAGCGTCGGCGCGAACACCAATGTCGGCGCGGGGACCATCACCTGCAATTATGACGGCTTCCGCAAGCACCGCACCACGATCGGCGCCAATGCCTTCATCGGCACCAACACGCTCCTGGTCGCACCGGTGAGCGTGGGCGATGGCGCCTATATCGGCACCGGCTCGGTCATCACCGAGAATGTGCCGGAGGATTCGCTGGCCATCGGCCGGGCCCGGCAGGTCAACAAGCCGGGCTGGGCGGTGCGTCTGCGCGAGCGCCTCTCGGCGGGCCTCGCGCCGAAGAAGTAGCGCCGGCCGGCGGCGGTTTCCCGATACGAAACGACACCTTAAGTGATTTCGGTATCGCGGTGACCGGCGGTTAAACCCGAAGCCCTAAGCTGTCGCCTTTCGCGGAGAGTAACCCGCCCATGTGTGGAATCATCGGCATCGTCGGCACCGCTCCCGTCGCGGACCGGCTGGTGGACTCGCTCAAGCGTCTCGAATATCGCGGCTACGACTCCGCCGGCGTCGCCACGCTGGAGGCGAGCCATCTGGAGCGGCGGCGGGCCGAGGGCAAGCTGCGCAATCTCGAAGGGGCGCTGGGCGCGGCGCCGCTCGGCGGGCACATCGGCATCGGCCACACGCGCTGGGCGACCCATGGCAAGCCGAGCGTCGCCAATGCTCACCCGCACGCCACCACGCATGTCGCGGTGGTGCATAACGGCATCATCGAGAACTACCGCGAGCTGCGCGACGAGCTGATCGCCGAGGGCGCGAATTTCGAAAGCGAGACCGACACCGAGGTCGTCGCTCACCTCGTCTCCCGCGAGATGCGCAAGGGCGCGGGCCCGGCCGACGCGGTGGCCGCGATCCTGCCGCGCCTCACCGGCGCCTTCGCCCTCGGCTTCCTCTTCGAAGGGGAAGAGGACCTTCTCATCGGCGCCCGCAAGGGCAGCCCGCTCGCCATCGGCTATGGCAAGGGCGAGATGTTCCTCGGTTCCGACGCCATCGCTCTCGCCCCCTTCACCGACACCATCGCCTATCTCGACGACGGCGACTGGGCGGTGCTGAACAGGCAGGGCGTGGTGATCCACGACGCCAGCAACGCGGTCGTCGTCCGCCCGGCGCAGAAGACGTCGGCCTCGGCCTTCCTGGTCGAGAAGGGCGCCTTTCGCCACTTCATGGCCAAGGAGATGCACGAGCAGCCCGAGGTGGTCGCCCACACGCTGGCGCATTATCTCGACCTCGCCGCCGAGACGGTGCAGCTGCCGGGCAAGCTGCCCTTCGACATCGCCAGGCTCGACCGCGTGTCCATCGCCGCCTGCGGCACCGCCTATTATGCCGGCCTCGTCGCCAAATACTGGATCGAGCGCATCGCCCGTATCCCCGTCGAGATCGACGTCGCCTCGGAGTTCCGCTACCGCGAAGCCCCGCTCGCGCCCGGCGGGCTGATGATCGTCATCTCCCAGTCCGGCGAAACCGCCGACACGCTCGCCTCGCTGCGCTATGCCAAGGAGTGCGGCCAGCACGTACTGGCCGTGGTCAATGTCCCGACCTCGACCATCGCCCGCGAGGCGGATGTCGTGGTGCCGACGCTGGCCGGCCCCGAGATCGGCGTCGCCTCCACCAAGGCCTTCACCTGCCAGCTCGCCACGCTCGCGGCGCTGGCCGTGCTGGCGGGCCGCGAGCGCGGCACCATTTCAGCCGAGGAAGAGCGCCGCCTCGTGCACGCCCTCGTCGAGGTGCCCCGCCTGATGAACGAGGCGCTCAAGCTCGGGCCGAAGATCGAACAGCTCGCCCGCGCCTTCGCCAAGGCGCAGGACGTGCTCTATCTCGGCCGCGGCACCAGCTTCCCGCTGGCGCTGGAAGGCGCGCTGAAGCTCAAGGAAATCAGCTACATCCACGCCGAAGGTTACGCGGCGGGCGAGCTGAAGCACGGGCCGATCGCGCTGATCGACGAGAAGATGCCGGTCGTCGTCATCGCCCCGCATGATCAGGTGTTCGAGAAGACCATGTCGAACATGCAGGAAGTCGCCGCGCGCGGCGGCCGGATCGTCCTGCTCACCGACAAGGCGGGCCAGCAGGGCACGGCGCTGGAGACCGAGGCGACGCTGGTGCTGCCGCAGATGGACCCGCTCATCGCCCCGCTGGTCTACGCCATCCCGGTGCAGCTCCTCGCCTATCATACGGCGGTGCAGATGGGCACCGATGTCGACCAGCCCCGCAATCTCGCGAAATCCGTGACGGTCGAGTAACGTTGCGTATGGTCGCCATGCCCTCGCGCGCCCGCCCGAACGGCACCTCTTTCGCATGTCTCGCGGGTCGGCTAGAAGCGCCGGACAGGTGAGGGCGAGCCGCTTGGGCGCGCAAGGAAGTGGGAGACGGCATGACCGCCATTGTCGACATCATCGGGCGTGAAATTCTGGACAGCCGCGGCAACCCGACCGTGGAGGTCGATGTCGTTCTGGAGGACGGTTCCAAGGGCCGCGCGGCCGTTCCCTCGGGCGCCTCGACCGGCGCGCATGAGGCCGTGGAGCTGCGCGACGGCGACAAGGGCCGCTATCTCGGCAAGGGCGTCACCAAGGCGGTCGATGCCGTGAACGGCGAGATCTTCGACGCCATCGGCGGCATGGATGCCGAGGACCAAGCCTCCATCGACCAGATCCTGATCGAGCTCGACGGCACCCCGAACAAGGCCCGCCTCGGCGCCAACGCCATTCTCGGCGTTTCGCTGGCTCTCGCCAAGGCCGCCGCCGCCGCCCGCGACCTGCCGCTCTACCGTTATGTCGGCGGCGTGAATGCCCGCACCCTGCCGGTGCCGATGATGAACATCATCAATGGCGGCGCCCACGCCGACAACCCGATCGACTTCCAGGAATTCATGATCCTGCCGGCGGGCGCGCCGACCTTTGCGGAAGCCCTGCGCACCGGCGCGGAGATCTTCCACACCCTCAAGAAGGCTCTCAAGGACGCCGGCCACAACACCAATGTGGGCGACGAGGGCGGCTTCGCCCCGAACCTGCCCTCGGCGGACGCCGCGCTCGCCTTCGTGGTGAAGGCCATCGAGACCGCCGGCTACAAGCCGGGCGAGGACGTCTATATCGGCCTCGACTGCGCCTCGACCGAGTTCTTCAAGAACGGCGCGTACGACTATGAGGGCGAAGGTGTCGTGCGCGACATCGAGACCCAGGTGAAGTACCTCGCCGACCTCGTGGCCCGCTACCCGATCGTCACCATCGAGGACGGCATGGCGGAAGACGACTGGGCCGGCTGGAAGCTGCTGACCGACACCATCGGGTCGAAGTGCCAGCTCGTGGGCGACGACCTGTTCGTCACCAACGTCACGCGCCTGTCCGCCGGCATCAAGCAGGGCGTCGGCAACTCGATCCTGGTGAAGGTGAACCAGATCGGCTCGCTGACCGAGACGCTGAACGCGGTCGAGATGGCGCACAAGGCCGGCTACACCGCCGTCATGTCGCATCGCTCGGGCGAGACCGAGGATTCGACCATCGCCGACCTCGCGGTCGCCACCAATTGCGGGCAGATCAAGACCGGCTCGCTGGCTCGCTCCGACCGCACCGCCAAGTACAACCAGCTCCTGCGCATCGAGCAGGAACTGGGCCCGCAGGCGATCTATGCCGGCCGCGCGGCGCTCAAGGCGCTCGGCTGAGGGCAGGGGGCAGCCGCCGCCCGCGCGCGGAAGGCCCGCGCGCGGAAGGCAAGCTCTCGACCGCACACCCCAAGAACGGCCGGGTCTCGCGCCCGGCCGTTTCCTTTTTCGGCGGCTCCATATCTCGCGCCGTCATCCCCGGGCTT
>JAEZMI010000293.1 GCA_023414975.1 Pseudomonadota bacterium
CGTCCATCCTCCACAAGCGCGGCTTCCACGCACCAGTCCTGCCCGCCGGCCATGTAGGCGCGAGTGCCATCGATGGGATCGACGATCCAGACGCGGCGACGCTTCAGGCGCGAGGGCTCGTCCACCGTCTCTTCCGACAGCCAGCCATAATCCGGGCCGATAAGGTTAAGCCGCTCGCGCAGCATGAGATCGACGGCGAGATCCGCCTCCGTCACCGGCGAGTCATTGTGCTTGGACCAGGACTTTACGCCTTCGCGGAACATGGCCACGGCCACCGCGCCGGCGGCGACCACGGCATCGGCGAGGTGCCGCGCCGCGACGGCCGGGTCGGCCAGCGGGTCGGGCGGCGGGGACGGAAGGTCGCGGGGCTCATCGATCATCCACGCGGCTTAGGCGCAGCGGCCGGCGCTGGCAACCCACGCGTACGGCATGAAGGGGCATGAAGGTCCCCGCGGAAAGCTTCCATCAAGCATAGCTGGTGGATTCGCCGGTGTTTGCGGCGCCAATAAACGATCAACCATGTCCCTTAAGTCGGAAGCGAGGGGTCGGACGTTAGCTTGCCGATACGACCGGGGCCGTCAGAGCCTGAAAACCGGCAGGGATTACGATGATGCGTCCATTCCGCGTAGCGGTGAAAGCCGCCGAGCCAGCCTATCCCTTCGTCTGCCTCAGCCGTCCGCGCAGCGCAGAGGCGTGGCCGTTGCTGTTCTCTTCAATCGATCCCGCAGCGGACGAGGGTGTCCGCCGCATCGAACTCCACCCGGATCATCTCGTGCTGCGTCGGCGCATGGCCGGCGTGCCGATGAAGCTTCATCTGCCGCTCGCCGCCTATCAGGGGCTCGCCGTCGCTTTGCTGGATCCGGAAGGCGATGATGACGGTGTGGCCATTGTGCTGATCCACGCCGATCCCGCCTTGTCGGTGACGCTGTATTCCGCCCCGCACATCGACGATGTGGTGGCCGAATGGCGCGGTTGGAGCGCGGCGCTGGGTCTGCCGATGCTGGTGACCGAGGCCGATGGCACGCGGCGGCCGGCCTATGAGATGATCGGGCGCGTGAGTGTGAGCGTCCCGCGCCTTCGCCGGCGCGGCCGGGGTGCTCTCAAGCACCGCCGGCCCACCATGCTGCGCCGGCGGGCGGCGGGGCGTCCGCTGGGCGGTCTTGAAGTTCATCGCGGCGAACGTGAGTTGATCGCGCGGGACTGATGGGTTCGCCGGGGCTTGCCATGCTCCGGCTATAATGGCGCGGCATCTCTACCCGACAGGCAGCGCCGCTGAGCGTGCCTCGTCCTTCCGCCGCCCGGACCTGCCTATCCCGAGATCCATGATGAGCCATCGGCTGTCTCTCCCTTCCGCTGCGTTTTTCGCCTCTCTTTTCCTGGCAGCCGGCATCGCCGCCGCCAGCCCATGCGGGCAGGCCGCCGACGACACGCAGGCCGCGCTCGACCGCATGATCGCCGATATCGCTGCGAGCGGCCCGACCGCGCCGGAGAGCGATAGCGCGCTGGAGAGCCACGATCCCTCGCCGGAGGCGCTGGCGAGGGTGGAGGCGGAGATTGGCGACGGGGTCAAGCCGGAAATCGCTCAGAAGGCGCTGATACGCGCCCGCGCCGCTGCCGCCGGCGGCGATGAAGAGGCGTGCCAGAAGGACGTGGCCGTCGCGCGCGACGCGATCGGGATGCAATAAAAGCCGCGCTCAAAACCAGGTCGCCGCCGCGCGTCCACCCGTGGAACGAAAAAGGGCGCCAGCGGCGCCCTCTCCGTTGATCGGCGCCGGGGCGCCGGGAGAAGCGGGTCGGCAGGCCGCCCGCCTCGCGCGATCAGGGGCAGATATGGCTCCAGCCGCCGCCCCAGTTGCGACGCCAGAAGCAGCCGGGGCGATCCGGCGGGCCCCAGGCGCGGGCATAGGGCGGCACCACGCCATAGGTCCAATTCGGGCGCCACCAGCAGTGCCACACGCCGCAGACCCAGCGCACATTCTCGGTCAGCTGAATGGAGGGGACGGCGGTGCCGAGCGTGGGGCCGGCGACGCCGGCCTGGGCCGGTGAGCCGCCGAGACCGGCCGCTGCGAGGGTGGCCGCACCGAAGGCGAGGCCAAGCAGGTTCTTGCGCAGGCACGACGAGAAGGCCGTGAAACGGTTCCGCATGGAACGCTCCCGAGAGTGAAACCCAGACGGGGCAAATTACCACGAGCGCGTCCAGCTGCCACGCCTAAGTCCATGCCGAGGCAAAAAATTCCTGCACGCGCCCTTTTTGCTGAGCCGACTGGATTCCCGGCACCGGCATCCCGTAAACTCCGCCGCGACGCCCCTGTTGCGCCGGAGGTAACGCATGCGCTCGAAGATCATCGGCACCACGCTGCCGGTTCTGGAAATCTACCTCGAAGCCGGCGAAAAGGTGGTCGGCGTGCCAGATCAGCTGTCATGGATGTCCGGCGACATCGCCATGACCACATCAAGTGCCGTAGGCGGCGGTGGCGGGGGCCTGTTTGGGCTTGTAAGCCGCGCGGTTTCCGGCGGCGGCCTGTTCATGACCGAGTTCGCCGCGCAGCGTGGGCCTGGCAATGTCGCTTTCGCGACCAAACTGCCGGGTAACATCATCGAGGTCGAGGTGACGCGCGAGCGCGGCTATCTCGTCCACCGTCATGGCTTTGTCTGCGGTACCCAGGGCGTCGAAATCGCCTCCGCCTTCCAGCAGACGCTCGGGGGCGCGGTGTTCGGCGGCGAAGGCTTCATCCTTCAGCGCCTGTCGGGGGATGCCAAGGCGTGGATCGAGGTCGGCGGCGAGATCGTGACCTATGATCTCCAGCCGGGCCAGTTCCTCCTGGTGCATCCCGGTCATGTCGGCTTCTTCGAGGACAGCGTGTCTTTCGAGTTGACCGCCATTCGCGGTATCCGCAACGCGCTGTTCGGCGGGGACGGGCTGTTCCTGGTGAAACTGTCGGGCCCCGGCAAGGTGTGGCTGCAGACACTGACTGCGCCGGGCCTCGCCCACACGATCAGCCACTATCTGCCGCCCAAGCAGGGGTGAGAGCGGAAGCAGGGTGAGAGCGGGCGCCCCGCCTCGGTTCAGCTCAGAAGCGCCAGCCCGACGACGCCCCCGCCGAGCACGAAGATGGCGGGGTTGACC
>JAEZMI010000300.1 GCA_023414975.1 Pseudomonadota bacterium
AGAGTGGGAGCTATACCGCTCGTTTTGCGGCATTTTTATCACACTGCGCTGGCTCGCGTATCTGGTATGCCAGAAAGTCCGGCGAGGTGCCTTGATTATTCCGCAATGCACCTACATCTTCCAACTCGTACGCAGCGATTGGCGTCGCTCCGTACAGCCCTCCTTGGGCGTTTCCTCCCTAGACTTGGGCCGCTCCGCTAATGCGTGGGCGGCCTCTTTCTTTTGGTGCGGGTCGGATACGCGCGCCGGCTGCCGCCGATCTTCGTCGCATCCGCTTGGCGTTCCCGACACCCTGTCCGGGTGGCCGGTCTTCGGGGCGTTCTCTCCCGCCGCTTGTCGCGGTCTCGACCCTTCGGGGTGAGGGAGGAACTGCCCAGAACCGAGCGTGCAGAATTCGTATAGGTCTCATGTTCAAAATGCAAGGCTGTTATGCGGCCTTTTGCATCACGCCATCACATTTTTGTTGTGAACGCCGTAAGCTCTTGTTTTTACAAGGCCTATTCTGCGGCCGTCCGGCTCGGTGTCAGCTCCACCTGGGCGATTTTCCCCAGCGCGGCCGCCACATCGAGGAGATCGGTCCGGATGCTTTCGAAGGCATCGGATGCCCGATAAGTGGGCTCGTGCATATAAAGCGCCCGGTTGATCTCGATCTGCACGGCATGCACGCCGGACGCCGGGTTGCCGTAATGCTCGGTGATGAAGCCGCCGGCATAGGGCTTGTTGCGCGCCACCGAATAGCCGCGCCGGCGCAGCTCGGTTTCCAGCACCTCGGAAATGACCGGGGCGCAGCTCGTGCCGTACCGGTCGCCGATGACCATGTCGATGCGGGCGGAATCATCGCGCTGGCAGCCCGATGGCATGGAGTGGCAGTCCACGAGCACCGCAACGCCGAAGCTGCGCTGCAGCTGGGCCATGATCTGCCGCAGCGTGCGGTGATAGGGCTTGTAGAGCGTGTCGATGCGCGCGATCGCGTCGTCGATCGGGATGCGCCGCGCATAGATCTCCTGCGCCTCGCCGACGATCCGCGCGATGGTGCCGAGCCCGCCGGAGACGCGCATGGAGCGCGTATTGGCATAGGCCGGCAGCCGTCCCTCGAACATGCGCGGATCGAGCTCATAAGGCTCGCGGTTCACGTCGAGATAGCAGCGGGGGAAATGCGCCCGCATGAACGCCATGCCGAGACGCGTCACATCGGCGAACAGCGCGTCGACGAGCGTGTCCTCCGAGCGGCGCAGCACCGGCAGGTCGAGACGGGACTGTTCGACGAAAGCGCGGGGATAGACGACGCCGCTATGCGGGGAATTGAACAGGAAGGGCAGGGCCGGCTGGGCCGGCATGACGACCTCGAAGGCGGGATCGATGGTTTCGGCAATGGCAGCCATCATCTCTAAGACCAGTCCAGCCCCGTCCGTCGCTCTTGTTCCGGCTGTCAGGCGCCCCGGCGGCGCCGCGTGCCATGTGCGTGCAACAATGCCTGTCTACCATGAGCGTTCCCCGTGCGGAACGAGGAAGGCGCCCGCCTTCCGTGCTGATGAACACGAGGCTGCGAACTCCCGGCCGCCCTTGTCCTCGATAAGGCCTGCGCGGGCCTGTGGTGCGTCCCGCCGACGCGGGTTCACACCTCCGGTTTGTGGATCGGCAGCCTTGCGCGCCCTCATGCACGCCATCATGCCCCGGCGATTCACGATGTGCTAAGAGCAGAGGGAGTACCGATAAGGCAACAAGGCCGCCGAGGGGCGCGTGCGGAAGGGTCGGCCGGACGGGCGATCCCCGGCCGCCGCCGTGAGTGAACAGGGTGCAAGGGATGCTGAAGATCCTTCTCGCCGAAGACGACAATGACATGCGTCGCTTCCTGGTGAAGGCGCTGGAGAACGCCGGTTACGACGTCGCCTCCTTCGACAATGGCCGCTCGGCCTATGACCGGCTGCGCGAGGAGCCGTTCGAACTGCTGCTGACCGATATCGTCATGCCGGAAATGGACGGTATCGAACTTGCCCGACGGGCGACCGAGCTCGATCCGGACATCAAGGTCATGTTCATCACCGGCTTCGCGGCGGTCGCGCTCAATGCGGACAACAAGGCGCCGAAGGATGCCAAGGTGCTGTCCAAGCCCTTCCATTTGCGCGATCTCGTCAACGAGGTGGGCAAGATGCTGGCCGCCTGAGCGGCCATACGCCGTGTGTAGGCGCCGTGTTGCCGGAACTATCCACACGCCCCACAGGACCGCTTGCACAGTCCGGGGTGAATGGATATAGGGAAGCCCCGCCCGATGAGGGCAGCGGAATGGGCGCGTAGCTCAGCGGGAGAGCACTACGTTGACATCGTAGGGGTCACAGGTTCAATCCCTGTCGCGCCCACCATTCCGATCCTTTCCCACCTCGGCATGATCCTTTAAGCCCCGCCCGGGCGTCCCTCTCAAACTGGACGATCTTCCTTGGTGGCGCGGGCATGATTCCCCTCTGGAAACTGAAGCGCGAAGCGATCCGGCTGGGCCGCAAGGCCAATGCTGTGCCGTGGTATGTCCGCGGCCACCTCAGCCGCTGGCGCTACGACCGCGCCCGCGGCCGGAGGCTGCGCATCACGCCCGGCGCGCAGCCCGCGCGGCCCGACATGGCGGTTCTGCTGATCTACCAGCCCGAGGGGCTGCTGGGCTCGACCTTCCTCACCCTCGATTATTTCGCCGATCATGGCGTCTCGACGGTCGTGGTTTCCAACGCGGAGCTCTCGCCGGAAGATCGCGCGCGCCTCGCGCCGCATTGTCATCGCATCATCGAGCGGCCCAATGTCGGCTACGATTTCGGCGGCTATCGCGAAGGGGTCATGGCGCTGCTGGAAAGCGGGGCGAGGCTCGACGCGCTCTATGTGCTCAATGACAGCATCTGGTTTCCGCTCGCCCGCGACAGCGACGCGCTGGAGCGGCTGCGCGCGAACCGGGCGGATGTGGTCGGCCTGCTCATGGGCAATGCCGGCAAGCCCTCGCCGGACAACGAATATATCCAGTCCTATTTCTTCCGCTTCGGCGGACGGCTGATCGCCGATCCCGCCTTCGCCCGCTACTGGCGCCGGATGCCGCTGGTCGACAACAAATATCTCGTCGTCCACCGCTTCGAACGCTTCGTCTCGCGCCATTTCAAGCAGCGCGGTTTTGCGGTGGATGCGCTCACCCACTGGAGCGAACTGGCGCACAGCCTGAGCCGGATGGAGGATGAGGCGGCGCTGCGGGCGATCTTCACCCATCAGGCCGGCGTCGCGCCGAAGGACCACGCCGCCATCGCGCCGCGGCTGGCGGCGGGCCAATCTCCCCGCGTGCTGCGCGACGAACTGGCCCCGCGCGTGGCGAGCCACGAGCTCTTCGCCTCCACCGTCCATGCCCATCCGGTGCTGCTGATGGACATGCGCATGGCGTTTCTCAAAAAGCGCATCCAATCGCAGCACGCCGAACTTTCCCGCTTCGGCCTGCTGGAGCGGCTCGACCCGGTGATCCGGGCGGAAATCGCCGCCGCGGCGCCGGAGGATGCCGAGCCGGCCGGGCCCGCCTGACGGCGCCGCGCTATTCCGGCAGGCGCGTCTCGACGAGGATGGCGTTCGACTCCGCCCACCATTTGAAGGCGTTGCTGGCCTCGATCCGGTCCTGCGTCGCGCGCGCGCTCTGCAGGCGACGGATCATCCCTTCGTAATCCCCCTCGGCAAGTGGGTGGGTTTCGGCGAAGACGAGCGCCTCGTC
The DNA here is from genome assembly GCA_023414975.1 of Pseudomonadota bacterium. Taxonomy (GTDB): domain Bacteria; phylum Pseudomonadota; class Alphaproteobacteria; order Rhizobiales; family Xanthobacteraceae; genus Ancylobacter. The sequence goes on from JAEZMI010000300.1 coordinate 3,725, forward strand.
CAGCGAGCCGATTTCCACCAGGCGGTCGCCGTCGCGCAAGGTGAGCGGGGGAATGAGGGCGGATGTGTCGGCAGGTAGCATGAGACCATCTCCTTGCTGTGACAGAAGCCTGCCCCGCTAATGCCGCCATGGCTGTCGCGTTCCCCAAGGGTCGTCGCCGCTTCGCAGTGCCCGCGGTGTCGCGGGCGTCGGACGCCGCATCATGTCGAAACCGCATCATGTAACGTCGCGATGAAACTCTTTCGACGTTGCTTCGTTAGGTCTGCAATTCCACTTCATTGGGAGGCAGACATGATCTCGAAGACTATCGCCCTCACGGCGGGTGCAGCCGCTCTTGCGGCGGCCTTCATGGTTCCGGTCTCGACTCCGGCCCATGCCACCACCACGACGACCAAGCCGTTGCCGGCCATCGGCAGCTATGAGCAGCGCGACGTGCGCGAGCGTGAGCGCGTCCGCCGCCAGCAGGTGCGCCAGAACGCCGGCCGTCCGCTGTACGAGCCGTTCTTCCACCCGCTCTACAAGGGTAAGAACTCGCCCGGCCAGCAGATCAAGCGTGCCTTCGACTGACGGCCGTTTGAAAGCACGACCAGCGGGGAGTGTCCGCGATCAGGTGCAGCCAGAATTGGCGGGCCTGTTCTCGGGCGCTCCCCAGTCGTTTGAGGGCAGGTTGTTGTAAGGCGGCTGGAAATCCTGCCGCACTGTCGAGAACCGCGCCGGCACCGTCGCGGTCGGGCTGTCATAGTCCAATATCCAGAAGACATTGTAATTGTCGTCCGGCCAGGTCTTCGGAACACCGCCGGGCAAGTCGCTGCGCACGTCCTTTATCTGGTCCAGCTTGAGCAGCTGGCGAAGCGTGACGTCCTCGCCGGCGAACTCTTCCTCCAGCGCTTCGCTGGCGATGTGGAAATGCTCCCACACCATCACCACCGTCGTGCCGTGCCAGCGCGGATTGTTCAGGAGGTCGCGCGCCACCTTGCGATTCTGCGCGTTGATCAGCGCGTTGTCGTGCCGGTTGTTGTGGATCGGCATCAGCATGAGCGGGGTCGTGCTGATTTCCATACCCCAGGCCCGCGCGGTCGGGCGCGCGGTTTCGAACGTGTGCAGCGTGATGGCGAGGATCGCCGCCGGCGGAGTTTTGGCGATCAGGCTCATCGGGCTGGTCGGCGAGAGGTACTGCGCGGCCAGGGCCTTCGCGCGTTCCTCTCCCAGCCCGCAGAGGCTGCGGGGCGAAAGCTTCTCCCCGTGCCGCACGATGATGATGCGTTTGGGCGCGGCCTCGGCGGGGGAGGGAAGCACGCCGCACCAGAGGCCGAGGCTCACGAGAGCCGCCACGCCCGCCCTCACGCCTCTCACGCGCATGAGATGTCCGATCCCGCCCGCTGCCGACGGTGCCAAAGTGCCACCCTCAATATGGCCCCGCAAGCGTGCGCGGCGGGAACGCATGGGCGCGGGGTGGATTGATAGCGCGTGAAGAGGCACGCTATCTGTGCCGACAGGATGTTTTTCGCCAATGTTGTGCCCAGCAACGTTGCGCCCCCGCAACCTTGCGCCTCGCCTGGAGTGACCATGCTGCCCCCCGCCTTCCGCCCCGTGCCACGCTCGCCCGACATGCCCGTTGCTTCCGCCGCCCTCGGGGCGCTGCCGCAATGGGATCTCAGCGATCTCTATCCCGGCATGGAGTCGCCTGAACTGAAAGCGGATCTCGAACGTGCGGCCGCCGAATGCGCGGCCTTCGAGGAGGCCTATAAGGGCGGGCTCGCCGGCATTCTCGACGGCACCGACGCCGGCGAGCAAATGGCGCTGGTCGTCAGCCGCTACGAGGCGATCGAGGATCTGCTGGGCCGGCTCTATTCCTATGCCGGCCTCATC
>JAEZMI010000375.1 GCA_023414975.1 Pseudomonadota bacterium
GTGGCGGCGGTCTTCCCCGCCGGCATGCGCCTCGCGCTCGGGATGGGCTTCGCGCTCGGGATGGGCTTCGCGCTCGGGATGCACCTCGCGCGGGCGGGGATCGTCGCGGAGGGCTCCCGTCTGCGGGGCAAGGTGCGGCCGCGCCTCGCCCCGCCCGCCGGCCCCGGCCTCGGGGCATGGCGGATCGGTGCGCGACGACCTCTCGGCCGGCGCGAAGCCGGCCCGACTCTGGGTCTCGTCGACCATTTTGATTCCCCGGCCGAAGCCGTGGGCCGCGCGCCGCGGGGGCGGCGTGGCGGCCGTCTGTTCACATGTTGGGCGAAATGTAGCATCCGCCCGCGCCGGCGCAAACGGCTTCATACCCGCCCGGCGCCGGGGACATGGCCGGGAGGGTGTTTTGGGGTCTTGGAGAGCCTCAGCCCGAGGCGGCCATGGACAGCGTGCGGTTGAAGCGCAGCGCCAGCAGGGTGCACACGGCGCCCGACAGCAGATAGGCGCCCGAGGCGATCAGCCCGAGATGGCTGGAGATCACCAGCGCCGCGAGCGGCGCGAAGCCGGCGCCGAACAGCCAGGCGAGGTCGTTGGTCAGCGCCGAGGCGGTGTAGCGGTATTTGCGCTGGAAGTTCGAGGCGACGACGCCGGAGGACTGGCCGAAGGAGACGCCGAGCAGGATGAAGGCGAGGATCATGTAGAGCGATTCGCCCACCACGCCGCCGGCCAGCAGCTGCGGCGCGAAGCCCGAGAACACCGCGATCGCCACCGCCGAGCCGCCGAGCAGCGTGCGCCGGCCCACCTTGTCGGCGATCATGCCGGAGGCGAACACCGCGGCGAGGCCGAAGAACGCCGCCACCGCCTCGATCAGCAGGAAGCGCGTCGGCGGCTCCGAGGTGAACAGGAACACCCAGGACAGCGGGAACACCGTCACCATGTGGAACAGCGCGAAGGTGGCGAGCGGGGCGAAGGCGCCGATCAGGATGCCGCGCCCTTCGAGGCGGACGGTCTCGGTGATCTTCTGCGGCTCCAGGTCGCCGCTCTCGAACAGCTTCACATATTCCGGCGTCACCGCCATGCGCAGGCGGGCGAACAGCGCGACCACGTTGATGGCGAAGGCCACGAAGAACGGGTAGCGCCAGCCCCACTCGAAGAAATCGGTGGCGGACAGATTGCCGATGAAGAAGGCGAACAGCGCGCTCGCCACGATGAGGCCGATCGGCGCGCCGAGCTGCGGCAGCATGGCGTACCAGCCGGTGCGCCCTTCCGGCGCGCGCATGGCGAGCAGCGGCGCGAGGCCGTCCCAGGTGCCGCCCCAGGCGAGGCCCTGGCCGATGCGCAGCACCGCCAGCAGCCAGATCACCGAGGAGCCGATCGTGTCGTAGGACGGCAGGAAGGCGATCAGCACGGTCGAGGTGCCGAGCAGGAACAGCGCCAGCGCCAGCTTGGCGCCGCGGCCGTGCCGGCGGTCGACGGTCATGAACAACGCCGTGCCGAACGGACGCGCGATGAACGCCAGCGCGAAGATCGCGAACGAATAGATTGTACCGGTCAGCGCATCGACGAAGGGGAAGACCAGCTTCGGAAACACCACGACGGAAGCGATGGCGTAAACGAAGAAGTCAAAGAACTCCGACGCACGCCCGATAACGACGCCGACGGCAATCTCGCCCGGTCGAACCTCTCCGTCATGAGCGTTGATCTGCCGCGCATCCTGCTCAACCGTGGTGGTTGGACTCGTCATAGTTCTTCACCGAAACTTGGACAGTTTTAATTTATACTCTCGCACCACCAGCGGCCTTTCGGCAACGCACGGCACCGTTATCATCGTTCCCGAAAAGTCGGGATGCGACACTTCGACATTGCACATTATGCTTGATATTGGAATTGCTGCGATGCAGCTATTGGCCCGCAAATGGGCACTTCATAGGTTTACATCCGTTGCGCTGGCTTCGTCTCTTGGCTCTGGTGCCGCTGGCCGCCTCTCTGGGCGGCTGCAACTTCGTCGTGCTGGCCCCCACGGGCGACATCGCTGCGCAGCAGCGTGATCTCCTCGTGGTGTCCACGCTGCTGATGCTCCTCATCATCATACCGGTGATGGCGCTGACGGTGTTCTTCGCCTGGAAGTACCGCGCGTCGAACACCAAGGCGACCTATGAGCCCGAGTGGAGCCACTCCACCCAGATGGAGCTGGTGATCAGGTCGGCGCCGCTGCTCATCATCATCTGCCTGGGCGCGCTCACCTGGATGGGCACCCACCTGCTGGACCCCTACCGCCCGCTGGACCGGATCGCCGCCGAAACGGTTGTGCCGGCCGAGAGCAAGCCGCTTGAGGTGCAGGTCGTCGCGCTCGACTGGAAGTGGCTGTTCATCTATCCCGAGCAGGGCTTCGCCACGATCAACGAGCTGGCCGTGCCGGTGAACCGGCCGATCCATTTCAAGATCACCTCCTCGGCGGTGATGAATGCCTTCTACGTGCCGACGCTCGCGGGCATGATCTACGCCATGCCGGGCATGCAGACGCAGCTTCATGCCGTGGCCAACAGCCCCGTCACCTCGCGCGGCTTCTCGGCCAATTACAGCGGCGCGGGCTTCTCCAAGATGCATTTCGCCTTCCAGGCGATGGACGATGCCGGCTTCGCCGGCTGGGCCGCCAAGGCGAAGGAAAGCACCGGCGCGCTGAACCGCCAGGCCTATCTCGACATCGAGAAGCCCAGCGAAGCCGTGCCCGTCACCTATTTCGGCACGGTCGACGCCGATCTCTATGACGCCATCCTCAATATGTGCGTCGACCCCGGCAAGATGTGCATGAACGAGATGATGGCGCTCGATGCGCGCGGCGGCCTCGGCCTCGCCAGCGTCAACAATGTCGTGCCGCGCACCGTCGTCACCGCCAAGGCGAGCCGCGGCGGCACCGTGTTCGGCGGCGCGCCGACCTATGTGGTCGGCGTGTGCACGCCGGAGGAACTCGCCGCGCTGCTGCCGCTCACGGCCGTGCCCGCGCGCACCCCGCTGAAGGATCCCCGCCCGGTCACGGGCGTCGGCCTGCCCCTTCCGTCGCTATCCTCGGGCGCCAGCCCGGTGGATCTCTCGCCGAGCGCGCTCGTGCGCAGCCCGCGCCGACTCTCCAACTCCTGACCGGCCCATGACCCAGTCTCCCGTTATCGAGCCCAACTTCCTCCTGGGTCGCCTGAACCTTCAGGCGATCCCCTATCACGAGCCGATTCTGGTCGTGACCTTCATCGTCGTCGCCATTGGCGGCCTCGCGGTGCTGGGCGCGCTCACCTATTTCCGGCTCTGGGGCTATCTGTGGAAGGAGTGGTTCACGAGCGTGGACCACAAGAAGATCGGCATCATGTACATGGTGCTGGGCATCATCATGCTGCTGCGCGGCTTCGCCGACGCCATCATGATGCGCATCCAGCAGGTGTGGGCCTTCGGCGGGTCGGAGGGTTATCTGCCCGCCCACCATTACGACCAGGTCTTCACCGCCCACGGCGTGATCATGATCTTCTTCGTGGCCATGCCGATGGTCACGGGTTTCATGAACTACGTGGTGCCGCTGCAGATCGGCGCGCGCGACGTGTCCTTCCCCTTCCTGAACAATTTCTCGTTCTGGATGACGGTGTCGGGCGCCGTGCTGGTGATGACCTCGCTGTTCATCGGCGAGTTCGCGCAGACCGGCTGGCTGGCCTATCCCCCGCTGTCGGGCATCGGCTACAGCCCCTATGTGGGCGTGGACTACTACATCTGGGCGCTGCAGATCGCCGGCGTCGGCACGACCTTGTCGGGCATCAACCTCATCTGCACCATCGTGAAGATGCGCTGCCCCGGCATGACCATGATGAAGATGCCGGTCTTCACCTGGACCTCGCTCTGCACCAACGTGCTGATCGTCGCGAGCTTCCCGGTGCTGACGGCGGTTCTCGCCCTGCTCTCGGCCGACCGCTATCTCGGCACCAACTTCTTCACGTCCGATCTCGGCGGCAACCCGATGATGTACGTGAACCTGATCTGGATCTGGGGCCACCCGGAGGTCTACATCCTCATCCTGCCGGCCTTCGGCATCTTCTCGGAAGTCACTTCGGCCTTCTCCGGCAAGCGCCTGTTCGGCTACACCTCGATGGTCTACGCCACCATCGTCATCACCATCCTGTCCTATCTGGTGTGGCTGCACCACTTCTTCACGATGGGTTCGGGCGCCAGCGTGAACTCCTTCTTCGGCATCACCACGATGATCATCTCGATCCCCACGGGCGCGAAGATGTTCAACTGGCTGTTCACGATGTACCGGGGCCGCATCCGCTTCGAACTGCCGATGATGTACACCATCGCCTTCATGCTGATCTTCGTGATCGGCGGCATGACGGGCGTGCTTCTGGCGGTGCCGCCGGCCGACTTCGTGCTGCACAACTCGCTGTTCCTCATCGCGCATTTCCACAACGTCATCATCGGCGGCGTGCTGTTCGGTCTGTTCGCCGGCATCGCCTTCTGGTGGCCCAAGGCGTTCGGCTTCCGGCTGGCGCCGTTCTGGGGCAAAGTGTCGTTCTGGTGTTGGGTGGTCGGCTTCTTCTTCGCCTTCATGCCGCTCTATGTGCTGGGCCTGATGGGCGTGACGCGGCGTCTGCGCGTGTTCGACGACCCGTCGCTGCACATCTGGTTCATCCTCGCGGCCTTCGGCGCCTTCCTCATCGCCTGCGGCATCGGCTCCTTCCTGCTGCAGATCGCCGTCTCGATCTGGAAGCGCGAGGAGCTGCGCGACACGACGGGCGACCCGTGGAACGCCCGCACGCTGGAATGGGCGACCTCCTCGCCCCCGCCGGCCTACAACTTCGCCTTCACCCCCGTGGTGCATGACCTCGATGCGTGGTGGGACATGAAGCAGCGCGGCTATACGCGCCCGCTGACCGGCTTCAAGCCGATCCACATGCCCCGCAATTCGGGCACGGGCCCGATCCTCGCCGGCATCAGCTTCGTGCTCGGTTTCGCGCTGATCTGGTACATCTGGTGGCTCGCGGCGCTGGCCTTCGTGGCGCTGCTCGCGACCGCCATCCACCACACCTTCAACTACAACCGCGACTTCGACATTCCCGCTGACGAAGTCGCCCGTACCGAGGACGAGCGCACCCGGCTGCTCGGCGCGCAGGCCAAGTGATGAGCACCGCAACCACCACGACCGATACGCCCGTCTTCTACGAGGTCGACGAGCACCCGCACCCGGAAGGCCACAGCACCGCGCTGGGCTTCTGGATCTATCTGATGAGCGACTGCCTCATCTTCGCCGTGCTGTTCGCGGTCTTCGCGGTGCTCGGCGGCAATTACGCGGCGGGGCCGGGTCCGCGGGACCTGTTCGACCTCGACCTCGTCGCGCTCAACACCGCGATGCTGCTGTTCTCCTCCATCACCTATGGCTTCGCCATGCTGACGATGGAGAAGAACCGCGTGCCCGCGACGCTGTTCTGGCTGGTGGTGACGCTGGCCTTCGGCTTCGCCTTCCTCGGCATCGAGCTCTACGAGTTCCACCATCTGATCGCCGAAGGCGCGACGCCGCAGCGCAGCGCTTTCCTCTCGGCCTTCTTCATCCTGGTCGGCACGCACGGCCTGCACGTCACCTTCGGCAGCCTGTGGCTGATCACACTGATGGTGCAGGTCGTCCGGCACGGCCTCATCCCGGCGAACAAGCGCCGCCTGATGTGCCTGTCCATGTTCTGGCACTTCCTCGACGTCATCTGGATCGGCGTCTTCACCTTCGTCTATCTGATGGGAGTTCTGCGGTGAGCGCCACATCCCCTTCGCCCTCCCTCTCCCCCACGCACGGCGCGGCCCACGGTCAGGACGGGCACGGTCACGACGACCATGCCGAAGGCGGCCACGGTTCGCTGCGCGGCTATGTCACCGGCTTCGTGCTCTCGGTCATCCTCACCGCCATTCCCTTCTGGCTGGTGATGAGCGGCGTACTCGGCAATGCGGCGCTGACCGGCTTCGTCATCATGGGCTTCGCCGTGGTGCAGATCGTGGTCCACATGATCTACTTCCTGCACATGGATTTCCGCGTCGAAGGCGGCTGGAGCATGTTGTCCATGCTCTTCACCCTCATCGTCGTGGTGATCATGCTCGCGGGCTCGGTGTGGGTGATGTACCACCTCAACACCAACATGATGCCGGACGTTCACGACATGAGGAAAATGCCGTGAGCGATTCGCGGGCGCCCCAAGAGGCGCCCGTGTCGGCACCCGCCGAGGCGGCCAAGGCATCCGGCGAGGCGCCGCTGGCGCCCCATCGCTCCCGTTCTGCACATATCGGCCTGATCGTCCTCCTCATCGTACTGACTTTTGGCTTCACCGGCCTCGGCATCTGGCAGGTCCAGCGCCTGTTCTGGAAGCTCGATCTGATCACCCGCGTGGAGGCCCGCATCCACGCCCCGCCCGTCCCCGCCCCCTCCGTCGCGACCCCCGACGACGCATACCGGCGCGTGGCGGTCGAGGGGCATTTCCTCAATGATCGCGAGACCTTGGTCCAGGCCGTGACGGAGCTGGGAGGCGGCTTCTGGGTGCTCACGCCGCTGGTGACGGACGACGGGCGGACGGTGCTCATCAATCGCGGCTTCGTCCCGCCCGAACGCCGCGCCCCCGCCAGCCGCGCCTCAGGGCAGATCGAGGGCGAAACGCACGTCATCGGCCTGCTTCGTCTTTCCGAACCCAGTGGCGCCTTCCTCCGCACCAATGACCCGGCGGGAAACCGCTGGTACTCGCGCGATGTCGCCGCCATCGCGGCGGCCCGGCAGCTTGGCGATATCGACCCCTATTTCATCGACGCCGAAGCCACCCCGCTACCGGACACCGCCCCCGTCGGCGGATTGACGGTGGTGCGGTTCACCAATAATCACCTGATCTATGCTCTGACCTGGTTCAGCCTCGCGCTCATGAGCCTCGCCGCGGCCATCTGGCTCGGACGACGCGGGAAAGCATCCTGATTTCAGGTAGTTAGGCGTAAACACGTAAAATCTACGAGCACGTCCGCGCAGCGCATCTTGCCTCACACGGGCGCCTGCCTACATCTGCGGCGGGCCGTGAACGGCCCTGTGGAGTCCAATATGTCGTCGCGTTTCGTCCGTTTCGATCCCGAGACCGTTGCCCTGCTGACCCGCTGCATGACGCGCGCCGAAAGTGAGGCCGGTACGTTCGGCCCGGAGAACGATATGCAGGACCGCCGCACCCGCCTCGCAGCCGCCCTGATCGAGGCCGCCAGCCAGGGCGAAAAAGACGAGGAGCGCCTGGTCGATTTCGCGCTGCGCGTCCTGCCCGCCTATCGCGGCAGCGCCTTCATGCGGATGTGAACGTCGCCCGCCCACGCCCGGCGCGGGGCCGTGGAAAGGCCCTGTCGCCAATCGCCGCCTTGCGTTAGGCTCGCCTCATGACCTCAGCCGCTGCATTGCTTGATTTCGGCATCGACCCGCGCCTGATCTACGGCGCGATGTGGATCGTCGCCATGGCGGGTATCAGTGTCATCGTGCTGTTCGGCTTCACCGACTGACAAGCCGCCCCGCAAATCGTGATTGCCGCAAGTCGCGCTTGCCACAAGTCGCGCGTGCCGTAAATCGCGCATGCTATCTCGGGGGTGGCTGGGGGACCAGGATTCGAACCTGGACTAACGGAGTCAGAGTCCGCAGTTCTACCGTTAAACTATCCCCCACCGAAGCGTCGGCATGGACGCTTTTCGGGGCCGTGCCGTGGAACCCGCGTCGCGGGCGCCGGGGCTCGGCGGCAGTGGCGCGCTCTATAGCGCCTCCCATCCGCCTGGTCTACCCCCTTGAACACCGTGGGCGGCGCTTTCCACCGGTCGTGTCGCGCAGGTGAAAGACAAGCCGTCCGATCGGTGATCCCACCGCGAAGCAGGCTCAAAAATTCACCCGCGCGTGAGGCATGACTGAAAAGCGGGCTCAGGCCGCATGAATCGCAGAACTCGGGCTGCTATAGGTATTAAAATACTAATTTAAGAGTGAAAACGGCTTTCGCGACCGCGGCGACGCCCGAATCCTTGTCGAAGGCTTGCACTTACCCATGCGTCAGGCTCAGTGCTGTCATGCAGCATGAAGCCTTTTGCAGTGCACCAAACGGGCTATATTTCCTGGCATACAGAATGCGTAAGAGAAATGGAGAGCTCAGATGAGCACGTTTTCACTGACCCACCGCACCTCGCCGGACTTCTCGCGCTTCTTTGAGGGCGTCGCCGCTTTCTTCGAAGCGATTGGTGAAGGCCGCCGTATCGCTCAGCGTTATGAGAGCCTGTCGCGCCTGTCCGACGCCGCTCTGGCCGCCCGTGGCCTGACCCGCGCCGACATCCCCCGCGTCGCCGTCAACGGCCGCTGAGCCGTCCCGCCGGAAGGCCTGATGCCTCCTCCGGCCCGCGAATGCGCAGACGGACGCTGTCGGAGGCACCGAGAGCGTCCATGACGGTGAGACGGACAAAACCCGAGCCCGCCGGTTGCCAGAAATAGGTCGCCGCGCCCGCTGGCCCGCCTCCCGAAACTATTGCCGGCACACCGTCGATCAACACGGTGAGCCCGCCGACGCCGCCGCTGACTTTCAGCGGCAGGTCGTCTCCGTCCCCGCGCTCCAACGAAGCGCCATCGGGCGGGAAGGCGATCCGTGGACCATTTGCTGACGCCAGCTGCCCGACGTTTCGGCCAAAATGCCGGAGCGGCGGCGGCAGTTCTGCATTCCGCGCCGTGATGGCCCCACGCGGCGGCGCACGCAGCGGAGCCGGCTGGCTGACCAGCCGGGCGAAAGCCTCGAACAGGATCGGCGCCGCGGCTTCGCGCCCGATCATGCCCGGCACGGGCTGGCCGTCCGGCCTTCCGACCCAGACGGCGAGCGTGCGCCGCCCGTCGAAACCCACCGCCCAGGCATCGCGATAGCCATAGGACGTGCCGGTCTTGAAGGCGAGGCGGCCGGCGCGCTCGTTCTTCGGGGCGGGCGTGCCGGCGAGCGCGTCGGCGAGATACCAGGCGGCAACGTCGCTCATCAGCCGTGGCGCCTCCCCGGCACCCGTCGCGCCGTCATCGAGCCGTGCGCGCAGGTGATGCGGCGTGCCGCCATTGGCGACGCCGGCGTAAAGCCCCGCCAGCGCCTCAAGGCTCATGCCCACGCCGCCGAGCCCCACCGCCAGCCCCGCCACTTCGCCGGCCGGCAGATGCAGGCCAAAGCCGGCCGAGCCGAGCCGGGCGGCGAGGCGCTGGGGGCCCACGGCTTCCAGCAGCAGGACGGCCGGCACGTTGAGGGAGAGCTGCAGCGCCTGGCGGACCGGAATCGTGCCCTGATAATCCCGGTCGAAATTGCGCGGCCGGTAGGCGCCGAAGCGCACGGGCCGGTCCTCGATCAGCGTCTCCGGATGGGCAAGGCCATCCTCGAAGGCGAGGCCGTAGATGAAGGGCTTCAGCGTCGAACCGGGAGAGCGAATGGCGCGGGTGAGGTCCACCGCCCCCGCGCGGCCGGCATCGAGCGGATCGCCGCCGGAGACGCGCGCCAGCACCTCCCCGCTCGCATTGTCCAGCATGACCAGAGCCAGCGAGACCTTCGGACCGAGCGTGCGCAGGCGTTCCGCCGCCAGCGCTTCCAGCCGCCCCTGCGCCGGGGCGTCTATGGCGAGGCGATGGCGCGGCTGCGCCGGCCGTTCCGCCCGCGCCGTCTGCGCGGCATGGGCGGCGAGCATCGGCATCGCCTGCCGCTGTGTGGGAATCGGCGCACGCTGCGCGAAGGCGATTTCGGCCGCGCCGTAGAGCCCGCTCGCCTCCAGTCGCGCCAGCACCTGCGCGCGGGCCCGCTCGGCGGCGGCCGGGTTGCGGTCCGGGCGGCGGGCTTCCGGCGCCTGCGGCAGGGCGACCAGCAGCGCCGCCTCGGCCAGCGTCAGCCGGCGCGGTTCCTTGCCGAAATAGGCGAGGCTCGCCGCGCGCACGCCTTCGATATTGCCGCCAAAGGGCGCAAGGGCGAGATAGAGCGCGAGAATGTCCCGCTTCGACAGCCGCGCCTCCAGCTCGATGGCGCGGCGCATCTGACGCCACTTGGCGCCGAGGCTGCGCGCATCGCGCGGCTCCATCAGCCGGGCGACCTGCATGGTCAGGGTCGAGCCGCCGGAGACGATGCGCCCGGAGAGCAGCATCTGCCCGGCGGCGCGCATGAGCGCCAGCGGATCGACACCCACATGCTGGTAGAAGCGCCTGTCCTCATAGGCGACCAGCATGTCGAGATAACGCCGGTCGACATCGCCCGCCTGCGCCGCCAGCCGCCAGCGGCCATCCGGCAGGGCGAAGGGGCGCAACAGCCGCCCCTCGCGGTCCTGCACCTCCACCGAGGTCGCGATGTCCGCCACCGCGGGCGCCGCCGCCCGCACGCCGGCCACCCAGGCATAAGCGCCACCCGCCAGCAGCATCCCGCCAAGCAGAGCGATACCTGCCCCGCGCGCCAGGCCCCGCCGCAGGGAGCGCCGGCTCACCGGGCAGCCCCCGTCACCTCGATCTTTCCGGGCTCGGTACGCGCGAAGCGGCCCGGCCGGTACATGTCTTCGACGATGGCGGGCGGGTGCGCGTAGCTGCCGGGCGACACCGCGCGCACGACATAGGCGACGCGCAGATTCTGCGCCTCCTCCCCCTCCTGCGTCAGGTCGAAGGCGGCGGCGAAGAAGGCGTCGCGGAACTCGGTGTGGGCGGGCTCCGAGGTCTCGCCGATCCAGGCGAGCGAGCCGGTATCCGCCCCGACCGCGAGGCTGGGATTGTCGATCTCGAAGCCGGCGGGCAAATAGTCCACCAGCAGCACATGGCTCGGCGCCGCCTCGTCCTCGCTCGCCTCCAGCACCACGACGAGCCGGGTGTTCTGCGCCACCTTGGCGGGGTCCACCGGCGTGCCGTCGAGCGTGAAATAGCTGCGGGTCAGCTGGAAGCCGTTGGCCGAGGCCGGCTCGGGTGTCACGGGCGGGCCGTCGATGGACACCGCGACGTCGAGCGAGGCCGTGCCGCGGTTGGTCAGCTTGATCGGCGTCGCCAGTTCCGGCGGGGTGAGCGCGCGCTCGTAAACGCCGTTGGTGAGGCGGCCATCCACCTCGACCGCGAGCCCCCTGCCCTCCCGCGCCGCGCGGGCGGCGAGCAGCAGCCACGCGTCTTCCTGCGTCGAGGTCGGCCCGGCGTCGACAAAGGCGGTGGCGAGCCGGGAGCGTGCCGTGCGCGCGGTGCCGGTGAAGCCGGCTTCGGCGGCCAGCGTTGCGACGCCCGCCGCGTCACGCAGGATCGAGCCGAAATCGGGCCGCCCGCTGCTCAGCGTCTCCGGCGCGTCCGGCAGCAGTTCCAGCGCCGCCCCGAACACACGTTCGGCGCGGCCCTTGTCGCCGAGCATGGCGAGCGCCGCGCCGAGCTGGCCGCGCGCCATCGGGCTTTGCACGTCCTCAAGCTTGGCATCGGCGACATAGCGCAGGTCGCCCAGCGGCGCGCGCCCGTTGCGGGCCAGTACATAGATCGCATAGGCCGTGCCGTCGTCCGTCGCGCCGTCGCTGGCATAGGAAACCGCGTTGCGCAGCCGGTCGAGCGCCATGGTGAAGGGCTGGTCCGGCACCGCGTGTCCCTTTTCGCGGGCACGGGTGAGGAAGTCGCTCACATAAGCGTCAAGCCAGAGGTCGTTGCCACCGGCGCTCCACAGGCCGAACGAACCGTCCGAGCCCTGACGGGCGATCAGGCGGGCGATGGCGTTGCGGATGGTCTCCGCCGGGTCTTTCAGCCGGAACCGCTCGGCCGCGCCGAAGTCGCTGAGATAGAGCAGCGGCAGGGCGCGGCTGGTGAGCTGTTCGGAACAGGCGAAGGGGTAGCGGTCGAGCGCGCCGAGAAGGGCGGGCACGTCCAGCGCCGGGTCAGGGCCGGCGAAGACGGTGACGCCGCCCGTGCCCGGCACGAGATCGGCCACGAGATCGCGGCTCAGCGTGAGCGAGGCATTGGGCGCGAGGGTCTCCACCGTCTGGCGCGAAATGGCGGGGTAGGCCGGGCGGACATTCAGCCGGTAGTCGCGGGTGATCGCGAGGCCGCCGGGGCCCGACAGCCGCAGCGAGAGCTTGGCCTCGCCGATGCCGGTGCCGTTGAGCGCGACATTGAAGGCCTGCCGCTCGCCCTTGGCGAGCGCGATGGTCTTCGGCGCGGTGGGCACGGCGATCGGGCCTTCCGTCACCACATCGAGCGCGTAATCGCCCGCCTCGCCGTCGATATTGGCCAGCGCGAGATTGAGCGTCGAGCGGTCGCCGCTGGCCAGGAAGCGCGGCAGCGTCGCGGTGAGCACCACGGGATCGCGAATGATCACATCGCTGGAGGCATGGCCCACGGCGGCGGGCGACCACGCCACCGCCATCAGCCGTCCCGTGCCGTCGAAGGGCGGAATGGCGAAGTCGATCATGCCGCGCCCTTCCGCATCGAGCTTCACCGGACCGGCGAACAGCGCGAGCGGTGGCTGCGTGGGCGGCTCGGCCTGAAGCCCGGCATCCATCGCGTCGCCGCCGGAGCGCAGGCGCCCGCGCGAGCCCAGCATGCCGTCGATCAGCTGGCCGTAAAAGTCGCGCACCTCGGTGCCGAGCGCACGCTGGCCGAGATAGAAGCCATCGGGGTCCGGCGCCTCGAAGCGGGTCAGGTTGAGAATGCCGACATCGACCAGCGCGAGGGTGACGAAGGCCTCGCCCTTGCCGGCGCCGGTGACGGTCACGGGCACCGAGAGCGTCGTCTCCGGCCGCACCAGCGCGGGCGGATCGAGCTTGACCTCCAGACGGCGGGCCGACTGGTCGACGCCGAACCAGGCGAGGCCGATTGCGCGGCCCGGATTGCGGCCCGCGGCCACATCGAGCGGACGGTGCAGGAAGGCGAGCGCGTAGGCGCCGGGCCCCCACGCCGCCGCGACGGGGAATTCCACCGCGCTCGCGCCCGCCGGCACATCGAGCGTCTTGGTGGCGAACACGCCGTCGCCGACGATGAGCACCGTGGCGGAGCCCGCATAGCGGCTGGCGAGGTTCACTTTCAGCGTCTCGCCGGCGGTATATTGCTTCTTGTCGAGGCTGACCTCCAGCCGGTCCGGCGCGTCGGCGCTGGCCCCGCCGCCCCAACCGGCCTCGAAGGGCACGGCGGTGACAAGCGCACCGTCCGTCACTTCCAGCCGGTAGCGGCCCCAGCCGACCGGCACGTCGAGCCGCGCCGGCGCGCTGCCGAGGCCGAGCTTGCCGTCGGCGACCTTGGCGACCGACTGGACGGGCTCGAAATCCCAGGAGCCGCCGAGGCGGTACCACTGGTAGCGCGTCTCGATGCGGTAGAGCGCCCAGCTTGCGCCGGGCCGGGCAACGGGAGCGCCGGCGGCATCGAAGGCCTGCACGTCGAAAGCGGCGGTCGCGTTCTCGCCGGGTCCGCCGGGCCCGAAAAGGGGCTTCACGCCGAGGCCGAGCGGGGCGGGCTCGACCGGGATCACCAGCGAGCGGCGCACCGCGCGCCCGCCGCCCTCTTCCAGGCTGACGAAGATTTCCGCCTCCAGAGGCCGGGCCGTCGGGGGCAGCGTCGGCAGAACGGCCGAAAGCCGCGCCTTGCCCTCGGCATCGGTCGTCGCCAGGTCGGGCAGCGCGGCGCGGACGGGAGCGAACCCATCATCCGGGCGGCCGAACTGCCAGCCGGGCAGGCCGGGGCGCTCCTTGGCGACCCGCACCTCGATCTCGCCGGCCACGTCCAGGCCGGCGGCGGGGGGACCGAACAGCCAACGCCCCTGCGCCTCGACGCTCACCGGCGCCGTCGGCGCCACGCGGGTGCTGGTGGTGGACAGATCCAGCGCCAGACGCTCGGGCACATAATCTTCCAGAAGGAATGTCGTCTCGCCCACCGACTTGCCGCGCGGATCGACATAGGCCTCGATGCGCCACACCCCGGTCATCGCCCCGCTCATCAGCGGGAAGCCGACCGCGCGCCCGCCGGCGCCGCCGTCATCGGCCACGATGCGGCGCTCTTCCACACCATCGGGACGCTTGAGCATGAGCGTCAGCGGCACGCCCGCCACCGCTTCCACCTGCGGGTTGCGCAGCAGCGCGGTGACATGCACCTCCTCGCCGGAGCGGTAGACGCCGCGTTCCGTGGTGAGGAAGGCGTCCATCTTTTCCGGCGCGGCCCGCCCGCCCACGCCCCGGTCGGTCAGGTCGAACGCCTGGTCGTCCAGCGAGAGGAAGGCATAATCGCCATCCTTGGCGCGCGCGACCACGACGGCGGGCGCGAAGCCATCCGTGCCGCGCATCACGCCGGGCGCGAAGGCGGCGGCGCCGGCGGCATCGGTTGTCGCGGTCGCCAGCACCTCGTTGGATTTGGCCAGCAGGCGCAGCTCCACGCCGGCGAGGGGCTGGGCGGTGCCGAGGGCGCGCACCATCACGGTGAGCCCGGTCGAGCCCGACAGCGCGGTCATGCCGAGATCGGAGACGACGAACCACTGCGTGGCCCGCGTGCTCCATTCATCGTTCGGGTCCGCCGCCGCGCCCGCCGGGCGGGCGGTGAGGACATAGACGCCCGGCGCCAGCGTCGGCGCGGCTTCGTCCACCGGGAAGGCCGTGGTCACGTCCTCATTGAGCGGCGAGGCCGTCTCCAGCTCGCCCTTGAAAACCAGTTCGGCCCGGCCGGATTTCAGCTTCTCCAAATCGAACGCCCCGAGGTCGCGGCGGAACTCGCCGTCGATCGCAGTCGGAATGAGGCTGCGGTCGCCGATGCGGTACAGCTCCACGCCCACCATCGCCGTATTGACGCTCATCAGCGGGATGGCGCGCGGGCCGGTGCGCGGCAGCACATAGTTGCGGCCGGTGAAGCGCACGCCGGCCGTGCGGTCGCGGACGTAGATGGTCAGGACGGCGGCCTCCGCCAGAGGCTCCCCGGCGATGCTCGACGGCAGGCCCTGGCGCAGGCCGACATCGTAGCTCTCGCCATGTTTCAGCCCCTCGACGCAGAGCTGGCTCTCCTCGAAGGAGACCGCCGGCTTGTCCACCACGCCCTGCGGGCCTTTCAGCGTCACATAGGCGGCATAGTCCGTCCCCTTCGCCAGCGGCTCGGAGAACTGCACGCAGATACGCGGGCTCGCCGCGTCCGAATCGACGCTGTAATCCAGCATGCGGAAGCCGCGCTCGGCGCGCAGCTTGTCGTAGAAGGCCCGCTGGTCGGGAACATTGGCGTAGGTCAGCGCGAGGCTGAGCGTGTCGAGCGCCGCCCGCCAGAGCTGGCGCTGGTCATAGAGATGGCCGATCGCGAAGAGCGCGTCCGCCTGCTGCGCGCGCGTCGCGGCGTTGCGATAGGCGAGAAAAGCCGCGCCCTGCGCGCGCTCCAGGAACACATCGCCGCTCTCGTCATCCGTGGGCTTGATGCGGGCGAGCGCACGGGAGAGGCGCTGCCACGCCCCGGCATCGGTGCCGGCGGCGCGGGCGAGCTGGCCATAAAGATCGGTGGCCGTGCGCGCATCCCCGGCGGCCAGCGCCGCGTCGGCGTCCTTGCGCAGCTGGGCGGCGGGCTTCGGCAGAGGTCCGCGCTCGCGGTCGAGCAGGGCCTGGAGCCGGCGCGCCGCCTCGACGAGATCCTGGCGGGAAAAGGTCTTGGGCAGCGCGTCACGCACGGCGGCCGCGGTCGCCGCTCCGGTCGCGGACGGCTTGCCCGCCTGCGCAGCCGGCTTGGCGGGAGCATTGGTCGCGGGTTTGACCGCCGGCAGCGCGTTCTGCGCCGCCACCGGCGCGAGCATCACCGCCAGAGCCAGCGCGGAAGCCGCGGCGCACCGCCCGAGACCCCAAATGACCGACGACACGCCACCCATAGCACCACCTCGAAAGACCCGATCCCGCCGGGAGGTGCGACGATAGGACGAAATTGACGTCCGGGCCATGACGTGACGCGCGCCTCCCGCGTGACGCACGGCTGATGGCGTTCTGACATGGAAGTCACACAGCCGAGGATTGCCACGCCGGTGCCATTGAATAGCCGGGCGCGCTTAGGTATACGGGCCGACATCCTTTTGGGACCCGCGTCACAGCCGTGCCGGGGGACGCTCCCATTCAACCGTGGCCGGACGCGGCCGCCGAGAGCAGAGGCTTTCCATGTCGACCACGTTCGATACCGTCGCCAACATCATTGCCGAGACGTGCGACATCCCGCGCGAGAACATCACGCCGGAAAGCCACGCCATCGACGATCTCGGCATCGACAGCCTGGACTTCCTCGACATCGCTTTCGCCATCGACAAGGCTTTCGGCATCAAGCTCCCGCTCGAGAGCTGGACCCAGGAAGTCAACGAAGGCAAGGCGACCACCGAGCAGTATTTCGTGCTCAAGAACCTGTGCGCGCGCATCGACGAGCTGATCGCCGCCAAGTCGGCCTGATGGCGGCATCGCGACGTAGTGGCAGGACGGTGTAATGCGGCTCGAATATTTTCAGATGATCGACAAGGTGCTGTCCCTCGATCTGGAGGCACGCACCCTGAAGACGGCGAATATCGTGCCGAATGAAAGCCCGATCTTCGAAGGTCACTTTCCCGGCCACCCGCTGCTGCCGGGCGTCCTGCTGTTCGAGATCATGGCCCAGAGCTGCGGCATGCTGCTGCTGCGCCTGCATAATTACGACCGGATGGCGTTCCTCGCCTCCGTGGACAAGGGCAAGCTGCGCACCTTCGTCACGCCGGGCCAGGTCATCGAGGTGGACGCGCGCATGGAGCATGACGGCTCCGGCTTCGCCCGCCTCAAGGCCGAGGGCCGCGTCGAGGGCAAGCTTGTCTGCAATGCCGACATCACCCTGAAGACCATGCCGTTCCCCGCTCCGGAGCTGCGCGGCTATCTTCTCTCCACGGCCGAGCGTATCGGCATGCCGATGGAGCCGCCGGCCGGAGCCGGCGCCGCCTCGGCATGCGCAGGAACCCTCTCGCATGTCTGATCGTCGCGACGTCTGGATCACCGGCATCGGGCTCGTCTCGTCGCTGGGTGAGGGTCTGGAAACGCATTGGCAGGCCCTGTCGGCCACTCCCCGGCCCGTGATCGACGAGGCCAACTTCCCGCCCTATGTCGTGCATCCGCTGGCCAAGGTGGATTTCGACAAGCAGATCCCCAAGAAGGGCGATCAGCGGCAGATGGAGCCCTGGCAGCGCATCGGCACCTATGCGGCCGGTCTTGCTCTCGCCTCGGCCGGCATCGCCGGCAATAAGGACATTCTTTCCACCACCGACATGGTCGTTGCAGCCGGCGGCGGCGAGCGCGACCAGTCGGTCGACGGCGCCATCCTCACCGAGATCGAGAAGCAGCCGAAGCCGGAAGTCTTCCTGAACGAACAGCTTCAGTCGAATCTGCGCCCGACCCTGTTCCTCGCCCAGCTTTCCAACCTGCTGGCCGGCAACATCTCCATCGTTCACGGCGTCACCGGGTCCTCGCGCACCTTCATGGGCGAGGAAAGCTCGGGCACCGATGCGGTGCGCATCGGCTGGTCGCGCATCGCGGCCGGCACCAGCGAGATCGCGCTTGTGGGCGGGGCCTATAATGCCGAGCGGCGCGACATGCTGCTGCTCTTCGCCTTGAAGCGGCTTGCCATGCACGCGCCGTGGGCGCCGGTGCTGGCCGAACCCAAGGGTGTGCCGACCGGCTCCGCCGGCGCGTTCCTCGTGCTGGAGTCGCCCGAGCACGCCACCGCGCGGGGCGCCAAGCCGATCGCCAAGCTCGCCGGCGTGTGGTCCGAGCGCGCCCGCCGCAATGATCCCGGCGCCGTCGCGGCGGTGCTGGAACAGTTGATCACCACCGCCAAGGGCGCGGATGCCAGCGGCACCGCCATTCTCTCGGCGGCCTCCGGCGCGCCGGAGCCCACGCAGGCGGAAGCCGCCGTTCTCGCGCGCAGCGGCCTTCCGGTCCGCTCGGTGACGGATCGCGTCGGTCACGGGCTGGAAGCGCAGATGCCGGTGGCGCTGGCGCTGGCGAGCCTTGCGGTTTCGGAAGGGCAGCTTTTTGCCCCGCTTCCCGGCGAAACGCTTGAAAGGCCTTTCGATGGCCCGCTCTCCCGTGCCATCGTCACCGCAGTGGGGCATTGGCGTGGGGAAGGCGTCGCGCTCGTGGAGCGCGTCGACTGATTCCCGTTTGCGGAAGCTGAGGCTTCGCAGGAGCACAACATGGCGTCCTATACCGACAAGGCCGGCCGGCCGATCGTCGTTGTCACCGGCATGGGTCTGGTCACCTCGCTCGGCCAGGGCAAGGCGGACAACTGGGCGAAGCTGACCGCCGGCACGTCCGGCATCCATCGCATCACCCGTTTCCCGATCGACACGCTGAAGACGACCATCGCCGGCACGGTCGATTACCTTCCCGAGAGCGGGCGCACCGCGCCGGATCTCTCCGAGGAACTCGCCCAGCTCGCGGCGGAAGAGGCGATCAGCGAATCGGGCATCGGCGCGAAGGGCGACTTCCCCGGACCGCTGTTCTGCGCCGTGCCGCCGATCGAGCTGGAATGGCCGCAGCGCCGCATCCTCGCGCAGGAGGCCGCCGCCAACGGGCCGATCTCCTATGACGACCTGCTGCGCGCCGCCGAGGCCAATGGCCACGACGCCTGGCACGAGCGTTTTCTCTACGGCTCCATCGCCGACCATCTCGCGGACCGTTTCGGCACGCGCGGCCAGCCGATCTCGCTCTCCACCGCCTGCGCCTCCGGCAACACCTCGATCCAGCTCGCGGTCGAGGCGATCCGCCGCGGCGATTGCGAGGCGGCGCTGTCCATCGCCACCGACGGCTCGGTGACGGCCGAAGCGCTGATCCGCTTCTCGTTGCTCTCCGCCCTGTCGACCAACAACGAGGTGCCGGAAGCCGCCTCGCGCCCCTTCGCCAAGAACCGCGACGGCTTCATCATCGCCGAGGGCGCCGGCGCACTGGTGCTGGAGAGCATGGAGAGCGCGGTGGCGCGCGGCGCGAAGATCCTCGGCGTGGTCGAGGGCGTCGGCGAAATGGCCGACAGCTTCCACCGCACCCGTTCCTCGCCGGACGCCAAGCCCGTCATCGGCTGCATGCGCAGCGCGCTGGCCGATGCCGGGGTGAACCCGGAAGAGATTGATTACATCAACGCCCACGGCACCTCCACGCCCGAGAACGACCGCATGGAGTTCACCGGCATGAGCGCCGTGTTCGGCGAGCGGCTGGCGGGCATCCCGATCTCGTCCAACAAGTCGATGATCGGCCACACGCTGACCGCCGCCGGCGCCATCGAGGCGGTGATCTCGCTGCTCACCATCCAGAACGGCCGCATCCCGCCGACCATCAATTACGAACTGCCGGACCCGGCCATTCCGCTCGATGTGGTGCCGAACGTCGCCCGCGACGCGAAGGTGAACCGCGTCATGTCGAACTCCTTCGGCTTCGGCGGGCAGAATGTCTGCCTGATCCTCAAGGGCGCGCCGGCGTGAGCAAGCGGGTTCTCGTCACCGGCGGCGGGCGCGGCGTCGGCGCCGCCATCGTGCGCGCCGCCGTCCTGGCCGGCTTCGAGGTGGTCTTCACGGTGCGCACTGCCGCTGCGGAAGCGCAGGCGCTGATCGCCGCCATCAAGGCCGAGAAGCCGGACGCCGCCCTTGAGGTCCGCGCGCTCGACCTCGCCGACAAGGGTGCGGTCGACGCTTTCGCCGCCGAGGTGGCGGAGGAGCCGGCCTATTTCGGCTTCGTCCACAATGCCGGCATGAGCTACGACACACTGGCCGCCATGGTCGACCAGGCGAAGGCCGAGCAGCTCATGCAGGTCAATTACTGGTCCTTCGTGAAGGTCGCCGGCGCGCTGATCCGCCCGATGACGCGCGCCCGCGCCGGACGCATCGTCGCCATCGGCTCCATCGCCGCCGATGTCGCCAATGCCGGCAATGCGATCTATGCGGGCTCCAAGGCGGCTCTCGCCGGCTATTGCCGCACCCTCGCCATCGAGACGGCGCGGCGCGGGGTGACGGTGAATGTCGTCGCCCCCGGCTTCGTCGATACCGCGATGCTCGCGCCCTACGCCGCCTATCGCGCCAATGTCGAGAAGCAGATCCCCGCGGGCCGCTTCGCCGCGCCGGAGGATGTCGGCGCCGTGGTCGGCTTCCTCCTCTCGCCCGGCGCCGCCTATGTCACCGGCGCGACCCTGCCGGTCGATGGCGGACTCACCGCCGCACTAGCCATTCAGCGCTGATTTCGTTATCCAGCCTCGTCTTTTCCGCGGGCGGCCCGCGCGGCACCTCCGGCTTTGATCCTGAGGGCCGATGCCAGCCGCCGGCGTTGCCCCGGAGTGTTTCATGCGCGCCCTGCAACTGGTTTCCGACCGTGAACTCAAGCTCGTCGATCTGCCGGAGCCCGACGCTCCGGCGCCCGGCGAGGTGCAGGTCGCCATCAAGGCGCTGGCGCTGAACCATATCGATGTGTGGGGCTGGCGCGGCATGGCCTTCGCCAAGCGCAAGATGCCGCTGGTCGTCGGCGCGGAGGCGGTCGGCGAGGTGGTTGCCACCGGCGAGGGCGTGACCCGCTTCAGGAAGGGCTCCAAGGTCGCCATGTACGGCGCCCTCACCTGCGGCCAGTGCCGCATGTGCAAGTCCGGCCGCGACAATCTCTGCGAGGAAGTCGCGGGCGTGATGGGCTTCCATGTCGACGGCTTTGCCCGCGACACGCTGAACATCAAGGACCGGCTCTGCGTGCCGATCCCGGACGGCATCTCCTGGGTGGACGCCGCCACCGCGCCCGTCACCTTCTCCACCGTCGAGCACATGCTGTTCGACAACGCCAAGCTTGAGCCCGGCGAGACCATCCTGATCCACGCCGCCGGCTCCGGCATCGGCACGGTGGCGATCCGCATGGCCAAGGAGATCGGCTGCACCGTCATCACCACGGCGGGCGACGACGAGAAGTGCGCCAAGGCCACAGCGCTGGGCGCCGACCACGTCATCAACTACCGCACCGAGCGCTTCGAGCACGAGGTTCGCAAGATCACCAAGAAGAAGGGCGTGGACGTCGTCTTCGAGCATGTCGGGGCCGAGACCTGGAACGGCTCGCTGCTGTCCATGCGGCCGGGCGGGCGCCTCGTCACCTGCGGCTCGACCTCGGGCGTGTCGGTCAACATGAACCTCATGCAGCTCTTCCAGCGCCAGTACCGCATCATCGGCTCCTTCGGCGCGCCGATCCGCGCCATCGCCGACGGGCTGAAGCGCATGGAGCGCGGCGTGCTGCCGGTGATCGATTCGCAGTTCCCGCTGGAGCAGTTCGGCGCCGGGCTCGAACGGCTGGAAACGCGGCGCGTCTTCGGCAAGGTCGTCATCACCTTCTGACCGCAACCGGGCGCCTCCCCGCCGATGAGCACCGACACCCCGCCCCGCAAGCCGTGGCGCCTTCGCCTGCGCGACGGCTTCCTGTCGGCCGGCGTGTGGACCATCACACGCCTCATGCGGATGCAGAATCCGCAATTCTCCGCCTGGGTCGGCAGCTTCTGGGCGCGGGCCATCGGTCCGCTCACGCCCATCCACAAGGCGGCGCTGAACAATCTCGCCCTCGCCTATCCTGAGAAGACCGAGGCGGAGCGCCGGAAGATCGCGCGCGGCATGTGGGACAATCTCGGCCGCATGGCCGGCGAGTTCGTCCATCTCGACCGCATCTGGCAGTACAATATGTGGGAGCCGGCCAAGAGCCGGATCGAGACCACCGGCGTCTCCAATTTCGTCGCCATGCGCATCGACGGCAAGCCGGCGCTGGTGTTCACCGCCCATCTGGCAAACTGGGAACTGCCGGCCATCGCCGCCGCCGCGCAGGGCCTGGACAGCGCCGTCCTGTTCCGCGCGCCGGACAACACCTTTTTCGCCGACCTGCTCTTCGGCGCCCGCAGCCAGGTCATGGGCAATCTCGTCGCCGCCTCGCATGTCGCGGTGTTCGAACTCGCCGCGGTGCTGGACCAGGGCAAGCATCTCGGCATTCTCGTCGATCAGGCGCGCAAGGGCGGCCCGATCGTCCAG
>JAEZMI010000388.1 GCA_023414975.1 Pseudomonadota bacterium
GCGCTGGGGCTGGCGCTGCGGCTCGCCCCCGACCGGCCGGGCTTTGCCGCGCTCGACGCGGGCCAGCGCGCCTATCTCGCCGACCGCTATCTGCACCCGCGCCCGCGCCTCGCGCTGGCCGGCGCGCTGCGCGAACACGCCCGCGCGGCCATGGACGTGTCGGACGGGCTGATCGGCGACCTCACGAAGATGCTGGCGGCGTCCGGCATCGCCGGGGAGATCGACGCGGGCCGCGTGCCGCTGAGCCCGGCGGCGCGGGCGGCCATCAAGGCCGAGCCGGCGCTGCTGGAGACGGCGCTGACCGGCGGCGACGATTACGAGATCCTCGCCACCATGGGCGCGCAGGATGTGGACGCCTTCGAGGCCGCCGCCATCGCCGCCGGCATCGGCGCCACGGTGATCGGCCGCACGCTGGCGGGCGAAGGGCTGGCGGTATGCGGCCCGGACGGGGTGAAGCTCACCTTCGGGAAGACCAGCTTCAGCCATTTCTGAGCGGGCTTTTCGCCGGCACGCGGATTGCCTGCGCCGGCGCCGGGGCCTAGCCTCGGGACTCAAGGTGCCACCGCAACGGCGCCTCTCATGGGGAAACAGCACATGAAATTCGCCAGGATTCTCGCCGCCGCCGCCGCTCTCGCCCTCGGCGCCGGCGCGGCCCATGCCGAGATGAAGACGGTGCGCATCGGCACCGAGGGGGCTTACCCGCCGTTCAACTCGGTCGATTCCACCGGCAAGCTGGTCGGCTTCGACATCGACATCGCCAATGCGCTGTGCGCCAAGATGAAGGTGGAATGCACCTTCGTGGCGCAGGACTGGGACGGAATCATCCCGGCCCTGCTCGCCAAGAAGTACGACGCCATCGTCGCCTCCATGTCGATCACCGACGAGCGCAAGGAAAAGGTGGCCTTCACCAACCCCTATTACCTGACGCCCGGCAACTTCATGGCGCCGAAGGACACCAAGATCACCGACATCACCCCGGCCGCGCTGAAGGGCAAAACGATCGGTGCGCAGTCCTCGACCACGGGCGCGACCTATCTGGAAGACAAGTACAAGGATTCCGACATCAAGCTCTACCCGACCCAGGACGAGGCCAATGCCGACCTCGCCGCCGGGCGGCTCGACGCCGTGCTCGCCGACAAGTTCGTGCTCTATGAATGGCTGGAGAAGACCGACGCCGGCAAGTGCTGCAAGTTCGTCGGGCCGGACCTCAAGGACGTGAACCCGCAGGGGACCGGCATCGCCGTGCGCAAGGAGGACAACGAGCTACGCGAGATGCTGAACAAGGCGATCGCCGAGATCGTTGCCGACGGCACCTACCAGAAGATCAACGCCAAGTATTTCCCGTTCCCGATCAACTGATCGCGGTATCATGCTCGTCCGGCGCGGCGCCATCGCCGCCGCGCCGGACTGCCTCGCCGCCCTTCCTCTTTCCCTGCCGTGCGGACACCGTCCCGATGAAGACCGATGTGATCGTGCTGGGCGCCGGCATTGTCGGCACCTCGATCGCCCATAACCTCGCCGAACGCGGGCGCGCGGTCGCGCTGGTGGACCGGCGCGGGCCGGGCGAGGAGACCTCCTACGGCAATGCCGGCCTCGTCGAGCGCGGCTCCATCTACCCGGTCGCCTTCCCGCGCAGTCTGCCGGCGCTGATCGAGGTGGCGCGCGGGCGCAATCCGGCCGCCAATTATCACTGGGACGCGCTGCCCGGCCTCATCCCGTGGATGTTCGCCTATTGGCGCGCTTCCGCGCCGGCCCGCATCCTCGATTATGCGCGCAGCATGTCCACGCTGCTGGCCTTCAGCCTGAGCGAGCACCAGCGCCTCGCCGCCATGGCCGGCGCGCAGCACTATTTCCGCGACGGCGGCTGGCTGAAACTGTACCGGACCGAGGCCGGCATCGCGCAGGAGCGCAAGGAGTTTCCGCTCGCCCACCAATACGGCCTCGCCGCGCGCGAGATCGGGCTCGATGAGGCGATAGCGCTGGAGCCGCATCTGCGCCCGGTGTTCCGCCATGCCGTGCTGTGGTCCGACCCGCATTCGGTGTCGAGCCCGGCGGGTGTGACGCAGGCCTATGCCGCCAGCCTCGCCATGCTGGGCGGGCAGGTGCTGCGGGGGGACGCCCGCACGCTGACGCGGCTGGGCACCGGCTGGTGGGTGATGACCGAGCAAGGGCCCGTCGAGGCACCCGAGGTGGTGGTGGCGCTCGGCCCCTGGGCCCGCGACATCCTCGATCCGTTCGGCGTGCGCGTGCCGCTGGCGGTCAAGCGCGGCTACCACATGCATTACCGGCCGGACGGCAATGCCGGCCTGACGCGGCCGGTGCTGGACGAGGAGGGCGGGTATGTCATCACCCCGATGGTCGGCGGCATCCGCCTGACCACGGGGGTGGAGTTCGCCCGCCGGGACGCGCCGAAGACCCCCGTTCAACTGGAAAAGACCGAGCCCCTGGCGCGCGGCCTGTTCCCGCTCGGCGAGCGGGCGGAGGCGGAACCCTGGCTCGGCTGCCGTCCAGCCTTTCCGGACATGCTGCCGGCCATCGGACCGGTCGCCCGGCAGAAGGGCCTCTGGCTGGCCATCGGCCACCAGCATCTCGGATTCACGCTCGGACCGATCACCGGGCGGCTTATCGCGGAGATGATGGGCGGGGAGCCGACCTGTGTCGATCCCGCCCCGTTCTCGCCCGGAAGGTTCTGAGCCGCACGTCCGGCGCCTTCAGCGCTCAGGGCGTGATCTCGACGCACCACCACCGCGGGCGCCCGCTCCGGAAGGAGTGGCTCAGCGGCTTCAGTGCCGCTATGCCCGGCCGGTCGAAAGCGCCGAGAACGAGCGCCACCACCGGCGCGTCGTCGATCGCGCCGAGCGTGCTGCCGCAGCGCGCGCAGAAGGCCCGGCTGGAGCCGGGAGAGGAGCGGTAGGTCGCCGGCGCGCCGCCCGGCCCGGTCCAGCGCACGACTCCTGCCGGAAACTCCACCCAGCAGACGGTGAGGGCCCCCGAATGGCGCCGGCACATCGAGCAGGAGCAGCTATGCGGCCGCGCGGCGGGTCCGGTCACCTCGAACCGGATGTCGCCGCACAGGCATCCGCCGCTGAATGTCGCTGCGCGTGCCATGGTCGTGCCGGGCCCCGGCGCCTTACAGCGTCGGTCCGAAATTGGTGGCGTTGAAGATCTGGCCGAGCACCGACATCTCGCTGCCGCCGGTGGGCGTCGAGCGGCTGACGAAGTCGAACACCTTGCCGTCCTTCAGGCCGTAATCGGCGATGCGGGTGACGCGCTTGTCCTTCGGGTCGAAATAGACCGCGAGGACCCGCTGGTCGACGATCTCCGGCCGCAGGAACATGACCTTCTTGGCCTTTTGCGAGATGTAGTAGAACACCTCGCCATCCACGGTCGCGACGGTCGAGGGCGTGCCGAGCACGAGCAGCACCTGCTCCTGGCTGGAGCCGATCGGCACCTGTTCGAGCGCGCCGGGATTGGGCACATAACCGCGCTGCTGCTCGCTGACGAAGGTCGAGGGCGTGCGGGCGAGACCCGCCGAGGAGGCGGGCATCGACCAGTCGCCGTTCGCGCATCCCGCAAGGCCGAAAGCCGCGAGGCCGGCGAGCACGAGTTGGGCGGGCAAACGGCGGGCGGGCACAGGACTCCGGCGCCGGTCACGCCGGCGGGTCGTGTCGGCCGGGGATGAAACGTGCGTCACTGCCATCAACTCAACTCCATCAGCCACAGGCTGCCGATCCGTTGAAGCGCGATGCCGCCAGAAGGAACCTGATCGGCACGGCGCTCCCCAACAAGGTCAGGGAACGCGACATCCGACGCGGTTGCGCTGCAAGCCGGCCGGGGCGCGCTCCAGCGCACAAAGCACAGGCGGGCGCGGGGACGCAACCATTCGTGAGCCAGACATCCGGCTACCCCGCGGGGGTTGCCAGCGCCATCCCTGCGCGCTACCCCGCAGAACGACCAGCCACGGCGCGCTGCCCGGAAGGGGCGCCGACGAGACGGAGCCGGCCATGATTCTGCGCTTCTTCCGCCGGGACGGCGGACGCGAGACCATTCAGCGGCTCTATGGCGCGATCGTGGCGCAATCGCGCGATCCCGTCTTCTATACCGATTATGGCGTCCCCGACAGCATTGCCGGCCGTTTCGAGATGATCCTGCTGCACGCCTTCCTGCTTTTTCACCGGCTCAAGGAGGAGAGCGAGGAGCGCCGCGAACTCGGCCAGCGGGTCTTCGACGCCTTCTGCATCGACATGGACGCGAACCTGCGTGAAATGGGCGTCGGCGACCTTACCGTGCCCAAGAAGATGAAAAAGGTCGCCGAGGCGTTTTATGGCCGTGTTGCCGCCTATGATGGCGCGCTGGCCAGTGCCGGGCAGACGTCCGCGCGGGAGGCGCCGGAGGACCCGCTGCAGGACGCGCTGCTGCGCAATGTTTATGAATCGGACCCGGCCTTCGCGCCGCAGGCCGCCCGCCTCGCCGCTTTCGTCCGCCGCGCCGCGACGGCGCTGGCCGCCGTGCCTTTCGAGACCTTCGCCGGCGGCGCCTTCCCGCTGCCGCCCGCCATGGATCCGCATATCAGGGAGCTTGCGACCCCATGACCGACAAGAACCCGCTCAGCCACCCCGTCCTCGTGGCGAGTCTTCCCGATCTCGGCACGACCGTGAAGTTCGCCCCGGATGCGGACGCCCGCGCCGCGCTGGCGGCCGATTTCGGCATACCCGGCATCCCGAAGCTCACCGCCGAGGTGACGCTGGTGCCGCGCAGCCAGGGGCGGGTGCACGTCACCGGCCATGTCGACGCGGTGGTCACGCAGACCTGCGTGGTGACGCTCGAGGATTTCGATGCGCCGGTCTCCGAGGACATCGCGCTCGACTTTGCCCCGCCGGACCAGCTGCCGGAGGTGCGCCCCGGCGCGGAGATCGACGTGACCGAGCTCGATCTGCCCGATCCGCTGATCGACGGCACGGTGGATGCCGGCGCCGTGGTCGCCGAATTCCTGGCGCTGGGCCTCGATCCCTATCCGCGCAAGCCCGGCGCCGCTTTTGCCGGCGTTCAGGAGATGAGCGATGAGGAGACCTCGCCCTTCGCCGGCCTCGCCAAGCTGCGCGGCGGCGACGAGAAATAGCCGTCATTTTGGGATGGGACTGCACGACGCGCTTGTCATGGCCACGCTTCTGGGGCATCCCGTGGGCGCCCTCGCGGCTGCCCAGCGGGCCGCTTCCCCGACCAGAGAGACCGCATAATTAGATGTCGTCGACCGTCCGCATAGCCCTCGACGTCATGGGCGGCGACCATGGTCCGGACGTCGTCCTGCCCGGCGCCGAAATCGCCCTGACCCGCCACCCGGACATCAGCTTCCTGCTGTTCGGCGACGAGGCGCGGCTCAACGGCGTGCTGGCGCGCCTGCCGCGCCTCAAGGCGGCGAGCCGGGTGATCCACACCGATGTCGTGGTGCGGATGGACGACAAGCCGAGCCAGGCGCTGCGCCAGGGCCGCAAGGTCTCGTCCATGTGGCGGGCGATCGACGCGGTGCGCACCGGCGAGGCGGATTGCGCCGTCTCGGCCGGCAATACCGGCGCGCTGATGGCCATGGCCAAGGTCAACCTGAAGACCATGGCCGGCATTTCCCGGCCCGCCATCGCCTGCCTCTGGCCGACCGCCAAGGGCGAGAGCGTGGTGCTGGATGTCGGCGCCTCCATCGGCGCGACGGCGCAGCATCTCGTCGACATGGCGGTGATGGGCGCGGCGATGGCCCGCATCGTGTTCGACATCGACCGGCCGACCGTCGGCCTGCTCAATGTCGGCGTCGAGGAGATCAAGGGCGTCGAGGAGGTGAAGGAAGCCGCGGCGGCGCTGCGCGAGGCGAATCACGCCGGCCTTGCCTATCACGGCTTCGTCGAGGGCGACGATATCGGCAAGGGCACGGTGGACGTGGTGGTGACGGAAGGCTTTTCCGGCAACATCGCGCTCAAGACCGCCGAGGGCACCGCCAAGCAGGTGGCCGACTATCTGCGTGCCGCGATCCGCCGCAGCCTGATGGCCAAGATCGGCTATGTGCTGGCGCGCAGCGCCTTCAACGCGCTGCGCGAGAAGCTCGACCCCCGCAAGTCGAATGGCGGGGTGTTCCTCGGCCTCAATGGCGTCGTCATCAAGAGTCATGGCGGTACCGATGCGGAAGGTTTCGCTTCCGCCGTCGATATCGGGTACGACATGGTCCGCTATCAGCTTCTTTCCCGTATCGCGGCGGGCATGAACGACCGTCCGAAAGTGGGCGCAGCCGCCCCGGAATCCGCCGCCCAGGACGACATGCAGGTTTCATCGTGAGTGCAATACGTTCCGTGGTGCGCGGCGTCGGCGCCTATCTGCCCAGCCGCACACTGACCAATGCCGACCTCGCGCTGATGGTCGACACCTCGGACGAGTGGATCGTCCAGCGCACCGGCATCAAG
>JAEZMI010000006.1 GCA_023414975.1 Pseudomonadota bacterium
CCTGGGTGCGGATGCACTATGTCTATCCCTACCCGCATGTCGACGAGGTCATCGGCCTGATGGCGGATGGGGTGATCCTTCCCTATCTCGACATTCCCTTCCAGCACGCCTCCCCGAGCGTGCTGAAGCGCATGAAGCGCCCGGCGGCGCAGGAGAAGACGTTGGCGCGCGTTCAGGCGTGGCGTGCCGCCTGCCCCGAGCTGACGCTGCGCTCCACCTTCATCGTCGGCTTCCCCGGCGAGACCGAGGCCGAGTTCCAGGAGCTGATCGACTTCCTCGAGGAAGCCGAACTCGATCGCGTCGGCTGCTTCAAGTACGAGCCGGTCGCCGGAGCCCCTGCCAACGATCTCGGCGCGGCGATCCCGGAAGAGGTCAAGGAAGAGCGCTGGAAGCGCTTCATGGAAGTGCAGCAGCGCGTCTCCGCCCGCCGCCTCAGACGCAAGGTCGGCACGCGGCAGCAGGTCATCATCGATTCGGTGGGACCCACCGTCGCCGTCGGCCGGTCGAAGGCGGATGCGCCGGAGATCGACGGCGTGGTGCATGTCGCTTCGCGCCGGCCGCTGCGCGTCGGCGAGATCACGACGGTGAAGATCGAGCGCGCGGATGCCTATGACCTGCACGGGACGGCCGTCGGCTTCTGACCGCGCCCGCCTCCAGCGGAGTCCTCAGGGCGCCAGCACCCGCGTCAGCTCCTCGCGGGGAATGATGTTCTCGTCGACCGTCGGCCAGGCCAGCGCCACCGTGTAGGCCAGCGTCACCGAGAAGGCGACGGAGAAGGTCGCGACGCTGAGGATGAGCTGCGGCTTCTTGCCCACATGCAGCGCCGCCAGCCCGATCTGCGAGAGGACGCCGAGCATCAGCACGACGGCCCAGCGGTGCGGCGCGAGATCCACATGCAGGATGAAGTAGCGGTCGGTGCGCAGGCGCCGCAGTTCGCCCTGCCCCGTCAGCAGCGCGGCACGCAGATGCCCGGCAACCTCACCGCTGGCCTCCACCTTGGCGATCGTGTCGGTGAGGGCATCGAAGCGGGCGCTGACGCTCGCCTGCGGGTAGGTCCAGCCCTCATCCCATTCATCACGCGACAGAGCCCGGGCATAGGCGCCGATGGCATCGTCCACGGCCTGGCAGGGAGCACCGCAAACGCGGGCGACATCGAGCATGGCGTCAAGCCGCTGAACTTCCTGCAGCACGGTCTGGGCGAATTTTGTCTCACGCTGCCAGATGTCGCTCATCATGAAGGCGAGGAACAGCGCAAAGGGCAGCGTCAGCGCGCCGAGATAGGAGGTCGCAAGTTCCTTAGGGTGAAACCATTCGACGAAGCGCCGGAGCATGGCGACCCGGCAGATCACCAGCCCGGTCAATAGTGGGATGAAGGCGAACAGCGCCACCAGCACCCAGTAGTCGCCCACGGCCAGCTGCATCCAGTTCATGGCCGCAGCCTCCGTGGGTTCACCGGGCCTGGAGAAGATCGCGCAGGGCGCCTTCGATCACCGCTGTGGCGGCCTTGAGGTCACTGATGCGCACATGCTCATCCGCCGCATGCGCATTGGCTTCGAGGATGGAGCGCGGGCCGGCGCCGTAGAGAATCGTGGGAATTCCGGCGGCGGTATAGTGACGGGCGTCGGTGTAGAGCGGCACGGCCGTCGCCGGCGGGGTCTCGCCGAGAATGGGCGCCGCGTGCTTCTGGATCGTCTCCACCAGACGCTCCGTGCCCGGCAGCGTGCGCAGGGGCTCGGCGAGGATGATCCGCCGGCACTCAAGCTCGATGCCCGTCCGCCCGGCGACCGCCTGTTCGATCAAGGCCGTCAGCTCCGCCTCGACGGCCAGCCCGTCCTCTTCCGGCGTCAGCCGGCGGTCGACGCGCATGACGATCCGGTCCGGCACCACATTCGTGTTGATGCCGCCGGAGATGAGGCCGACCGTGATTTTGGGAGAGCCGATGCCGGGTGTCGCGCTGGTGATGCCGTAGAGCCGCTTCCGTTCGGCATAGATAGCCGTGAGGATGGCGTTGGCCGCCTCCAGCGCATCGGCGCCGGTTTCCGGCATGGCGGCGTGGGCCTGCTTGCCGCGCACGACGATTTCCAGGTGAAGGCAGCCATTATGGGCGACGACCACGGCGTAGGAGAAGCCGGCGGAGATGGCATAGTCGGGCTTGGTGATCTCGTGTTCGATCAGCCATTTCGGCCCGACGAATCCGCCCGCTTCCTCGTCATACGTGAAGTGCAGTTCCACCGTGCCGTCGAGGCCGGCCGGGCGCTCCTTCAGCGCCAGCAGCGCGAAGGTGTAGGTCGCGAAGTCAGACTTGGAGACGGCCGCGCCGCGCCCATAGATCGCGCCGCTACGCTCCTCCGCGCCATAGGGATCATAGGTCCAGCCCTCGCCGGGCGGCACCACGTCCCCATGGGCGTTCAGGGCGATCACCGGCCCCTGCCCGCTGCCGAAACGCTCGCGCACCACGAGGTTGACCACCGATTTCATGCCGTAGGTCTTCACGAAGGGCTCGGGCACGGGATGACGCTCGACGGTGAAGCCGAGCTCTTCCAGCAATTGGCCGGCAACCTCCGCATGGGGCGCGCAATCGCCCGGCGGGTTGTCGCTGGGGACGCGCACGAGCGCCTTGAGGAACTCAACCTCGAGTGAAAGGGGCGCCTTGTCGTCGCCGGGGTTGGTCACGTCTCTACTCCGCCAGTGGCTTCGGTGAGTTGCGGAAGCTGGAAGCGCTCGATGAAGCGCACCAGCGCCGCGGCCGCAAGTCCCATATCCTCAGGAGAGGCGTATTCGGCCGGGTTATGACTGATCCCGCCACGGCAGCGCACGAACAACATGCCGATCGGGCAGAGCGTCGACATGGCCTGCCCGTCATGCCCCGCGCCGGAAGCAAGCGTCGGCGCCTGGTGGCCGACGGCCGCGACCGCATTGCGCAGGCGCAGCTGAAGATCGCGGAAACAGGGCACGGTGGCCACCTCGTGAAAGGCGGAGATCACAACGCCGAGATGGCGCAGATCGGCGATCCGGTGCGCCTCGCGCTCGAAACGCTCCAGCGCTTCGCGCCGTGACAGATCCGATCCCGAGCGCAGATCGACGGTGAAGACGACGCGGGCGGGGATGACGTTGATCGCGCCGGGCTCGACATGCATGCGCCCGACGGTCGCGACCATGCCGGGATACGCCTTCGCAACACGCTCGACCGCCAGCGCCATTTCCGCCGCGCCGAGCATGGCGTCGCGGCGCATGCTCATCGGCACCGTGCCGGCATGGCCCGCCTCGCCCGTCACCGTCACCGACAGACGGGACGCCCCCGCAATGGCGCTGACCACGCCGAGCGGCTCGCCTTCGGCCTCCAGCACCGGCCCCTGCTCGATATGCGCCTCGATGTAAGCGATGACCTTGCCGGGATCGTAGGCAGCGGCGGGTATGTCCTCGGGGTTCTTGCCGTAGGCCAGCAGCGCCTCACGGTAGCTTATGCCGTCCGCGTCCCGCGCGGCGAGGTTCGCCGGCGAGAAGATGCCGGCAACCGCCGCGGAGGCCGACAGCGTGGTCGGAAAGCGCGTGCCTTCCTCGTCCCCGAAGGCCAGCACGTCGATGCCGAAGGGCTTGGAAAGCCGGGCCTTGCCGATCTCGTCCAGGGCAATGATGCCGAGGATGACGCCGAGCGCGCCGTCATACTTGCCGGCATTGCCGACCGTGTCGATGTGGGAGCCGATCAGAAGACGGGGTGCCTCGACTCCGGCGGGGTGCCACTGGCCACGCACCGTACCCAGGGCGTCCTCGGTGACGCCGAGCCCCGCCCGCCGCATCCATTCCGCCACGAGATCGGCGGCGCGGCGATGTTCGGGGGTCAGGAAGAAGCGGGTGAGATTATCCGGCGCGGCGGAAATCGCGCCCAATTCCTCGATCATGGCGGCGGCGCGTGCGCCCAGCGCAGCGATGTCCAGCGGCACGGTCATGATGTCGGTTCGGCGCCTCCGCGGACCGCAGGGGTCCATCCGCCGCCTGTCACGCCCTTTGAGCGCATCGCATATGGGGGTGGCTTTGGCAATGTGCGGCGGCGGAAACCGCCACCGCACCTTCGTCTCAAGTCCAGCAGGATTCCTGGTTCACTGGCCGGGGATCTTGTCGTCGATGCCCTTCACGTACCAGTTCATGGACAGGATATCCTTGTCCGCCAGAACCTCGCCTTCCTTGACCACGAGCTCGCCCTTCTGGTTGGCGATGGGGCCCTTGAAGGGGTGGAGCGAGCCGTCCTTGATGGCGGCCTCGGTCTTCTCGGCCATCGCCTTCACGTCGTCGGGCATGTTGGTGTAGGGCGCCATGACGACCTCGCCATCCTTCATGCCACTCCAGGTGTCCGTGGACTTCCAGGTGCCGTCAAGCACCGCCTTGGTGCGCTCGATGTAGTAGGGGGCCCAGTTGTCGATGATGGAGGTGAGCTGCGCCTTCGGGCCGAAATTGATCATGTCCGACGCCTGGCCGAATGCCTTCACTCCGCGCGCTTCCGCGGCCTGCATGGCGGCCGGGCTGTCGGTGTGCTGGGAGATCACGTCGGCGCCCTGATCGATCAACGCCTTCGCCGCGTCCGCTTCCTTGGCGGGATCGAACCAGGAGTTCACCCAGACGATCTTGATCTTCATGTCGGGATTGACCGACTGTGCGCCCAGCATCAGCGCGTTGATGCCCGAGATGACCTCCGGGATCGGGAAGGAGGCGATATAGCCGACAGTGCCGGTCTTCGACATCTTGGCCGCGATCTGGCCGAGGATGTAACGGCCCTCGTGGAACTTTGAGTTGTAGGTCGAGACGTTGGCGGCGCGCTTATAGCCCGTCGCGTGCTCGAAATAGACATTGGGGTGACGCTTGGCGACCTTCAGGGTCGGCTCCATGTAGCCGAAGGAGGTCGTGAAGATCAGCTTGTTGCCGGCGCGGGCGAGCTGCTCGATGACACGCTCGGCGTCCGGGCCTTCCGGCACGTTCTCGACATAGGTCGTTTCGACCTTGTCGCCGAACTCCTTCTCGACCGCCTTGCGGCCCTGATCGTGCTGATAGGTCCAGCCGAAATCGCCGACCGGGCCGATATAGACGAAGCCGATCTTCAGCTTCTCGGCGGCTGACGCGCCGACCGAGCCGGCACCGGCGAGTGCGAGGCCCGCGGCGATGGCGACCGCCATGGATAGAATCTTGCGCATGAACGTCTCCGTTCCCGTGACAATTCGCGGCCAAAGGATCATCCGGCATGGCGCGGCCGCGTCCGCGATACCGGGGGCCGCCGCCACGGCCCGGAAGAAGGCTCAGCGATCCGGCACGAAGGGCACGCCCAGACCCGCCGGAGCCCCCTGCCCGCGCTTCAGCGCAGAGATCGCGACCAGCGCCGCGACCGTCGCGAGATAAGGCAGCGCGGACAGCAACTGCGAGGGCACGCCGAGACCGAAACCTTGAACGTGGAGTTGCAAGATCGATACCGCGCCGAACAGATAGGCACCGGCGAGCAGCCAGAGCGGCCTCCACGCCGAGAACACGACCAGCGCCAGGGCGATCCAGCCGCGGCCCGCCGTCATGTCGCTGGCCCAGAAGGGTGTGTAGGCCAGGGACAGATGGGCGCCCGCCAGACCCGCGCAGGCGCCGCCGAACATCACCGCCAGCGTGCGGATCTTGCGTACGGGGTGCCCCAGCGCGTGGGCGGCGGCGGGATTTTCACCGACCGCGCGCAGCACGAGGCCGGCGCGGGTGCGGGCGAGGCCGTAGGTGACAAAAGCCAGCAGGACCAGCGACATATAGACGAATGCATCCTGGCCGAAGAGCATCTCGCCGATAACCGGAAGGCTGGTCAGGCCGGGAATTTCAAGCTGCGGCGCGCCATCGAGACGGGTGCCGACCAAGGGCGAGCCGATGAGA
>JAEZMI010000042.1 GCA_023414975.1 Pseudomonadota bacterium
CCCACTGATAGGGCACGCCGTAATGCACGCCGTTGACCGTGTGCCAGGGCGCATCCTGCAGGCGGGTGTCCACCGTGCCCCAGCTCGGGATGAGCTTGGTATTGATGGGGGCGACCTTCTTGCCGGCGATGAGGCGGAGCGAGGCGTCGCCGGAGGCGGTGACGAGATCGAAGCCGCCCTCGTTCATCAGCGCGACCATCTCGTCCGAGGTGCCGGCGGTCTTCACATTGACCTTGCAGCCGGTCTTCTTCTCGAAATCGGTGACCCAGTCATAGGCCTTGTCGGTTTCGCCGCGCTCGATATAGCCCGGCCAGGCGACGATATCGACCTGCCCCTCGCCCGGACCGAGCGTGGAAAGTTCAGCCGCGACAACGGGTTGGATGGTGAGCGAGGCACAGGCGGCGAGCGCCGGCAGACAGAGATAACGCGTGAGATGCGACGTCGGCATGATCGTGATCCCTCTGGTTCTCCGGGCGTTTTCGCCCTTTGACCGCAGTGTGCCGCCCGTGCTGCCCCTGCGCCACACCAAAGATCAGAAAGCCGCCATCGGAAAAACCGATGAGTACATTTTGGGCAGCATTTTGCGGGAGGGTGGGATTTTTCGGCGTGGAGACAAGGAGTTAAGCGCCTTCGGCGGAGAGTTTTCCCTGGATCCCGGATCAGCGCTGCGCGGCGCGCAGCTTGTCCGGGACACGAGAGAGCGCGCGACCGCCCCCTGTCCCGGACCAGCGACGCCGAAGGCGGAGCGCCGAGCCGGGACCCAGCGCAGAATCTGCCGAAGGCGCGAAACCGCTCCCTAGCGCCCCCGTGCGGTATGGCGGGTCGCGGCGAGCGCGACGAATCCGGCGGCGGCCGCGGAGAGCGGGGAGCCGCGGCGCCAGGCGGTGGCGACCTCGACGGCGGGCACGTCCTCGCTCAAGGACCGCGCCTCGATCTTGTCGCCTTCGAGCGACCAGGGACGGTAGGTGAGGTCCGGCAGCACGGCGACGCCGGCCCCGGTCGCCACCAGCGAGCGCACCGCCTCCACCGAGCGCGTGCGGAAAGCCACCGGCGGGCGGATGCCGAGCCGGCGCCAGACCACTTCCGAGGCTTCGGCGATTTCGTCAATGGTCAGAAGCACATGCGGCTCAGTGGAGACATCGCGCAGGCTCACCCGCTCCTGCGCCAGCGCCGCATGGCCGAGCGGCGTCCACAGCCGGTAGGGCGAGATTTCCACCGTCCGGCGCGCGCCGGCCATGCGGGAGCACCATCACCGCGACATCCAGCTCGCCGCCGATCAGCAGATGTTCGAGATAATCCGCCGCGTCCTCCACCGCCTCGACGGTCACGCCGGCGAAGGCGCGGCGGAAGCGGGCGATGAGGTCGGGGTAGATGTAGCCGGCGACCAGCGGGGTGACGCCGATGGTGAGCCGCCCGGTGAGGGCCGTCGCCTCCGCCCCGGCGAGCGCGCGGCGGGCATCGGCCACATCGCCGAGGATTTTGCGCGCATGGCGCAGGAAATGATGGCCCTTGAGGGTGAGATCCACCCCGCGCGCATGGCGTTCCAGCAGGCGGATGCCGAGGTCGAGTTCCAGGTCCCGCAAGGCTTCCGTGACGGTCGATTGCGAGATGGACAGCTCATGGGCGGCGGAGGAGACGGACCCGTTCTCCGCCACCGCGATGAAGTACTGGAGCTGGCGCAGCGAGAAAGCCATCGGAAAACCCGTGAGCCGAGGAGTTTTCCGATGGTATCAGCCGGCGTTTTCCGGCGCCAGAGGTGGGCGCCCCGGCATGACCGATGAGTGCAGTGAGGCGGACGATCAGGCCGATATGTGCAGGTGGGTCGCGCGCGTCACTTCGTCAGCAGGCTCTTCAGATCGAACCCCTCATCGGCCGCCTCCTCGGGGGTGAGACGGGATTTGCCGGCGAGCAGGCGGCGCCCGAGCATGTGGTCCGCCGGGCGGTTCACGCTCTCGATGGCGGTGAGCTGGCGCTCATGGAAGCGGAACACCGAGAAGCGCCGCGTCGCCGGATCGCCGCGCAGCACGGCGCTGTCGGTCGGCCCGGCGATGCCGACCATCTGCAGCTTGAGGTCGGACTGGTCGCTCCAGAACCACGGCACCGCGGCATAGGGCACCGGCTCCCCGTCCGGCCCGACCTTGCCGGTGAGCCGGGCGGCGATGCAGCGCGCCTGATCCACCGCGTTCTGCACCGATTCCAGCCGCGCCATCATGCCGGCATGGACGCTGGGATAGGCCACCGCGTCGCCGAGCGCGGAAATGGCAGGGTCGGCGGTGGCGAGATCGGCGTCGACCACGATGCCGTTCGCCACATCGAGCCCCGCCTGCGCCGCCAGCTCGACATTCGGCGTCACGCCGATGCCGACGAGCACGAAATCGGCGGGGTAGACGATGCCGTCCGTCGCCTCGACGCCGGTCACATGCCCGCCCTCGCCCACCAGCCCGACCACCCCGGCCCCGCAGCGCAGATCGACGCCCCAATGGCGGTGCTCGGCGGCGAAGAAGGCGGACATCTCGGCCGAAAGCGCGCGCGCCATCGGCCGCGCGGCGGCTTCCAGCACCGTCACCTCATGGCCGAGGGCGCGGGCGACGGCGGCGAATTCCAGCCCGATGAAGCCGGCGCCGATGACCACCACGCGGCGGGCGCCGGGCAGCTGCTCCTTCAGGGCATCGGCATCCGCGCGGGTGCGCAGGTAGTAAACGCCGGCGAGGTCCTTGCCCGGCACCGGGAGCGGGCGGTTGCGCGCGCCGGTGGCGAGGATGAGGTGGGCGTAGGGGTGAAGACTGCCATCCGCCATCCGCACGCGCCCGGCGGCGCGCTCGATGGCGACGGCGCGGCCATGCACCAGCGTGATCGCGTGGTCGGCGTAGAAGGCGGCGGGGCGCAGCTCGATCTGCTCGATCCCGGCATCGCCCTTCATATAGGCCTTGGAGAGCGGCGGGCGCTGATAGGGCAGGCCCGGCTCGTCGCCAATCAGCGTCAGCGGCCCGGCATAGCCGGCCTCCCGCAGCGACGCGGCGGCCTGAAAGCCCCCCTGCCCCGCCCCGACGATGACGATGCCGGCCGTATCCTCACTCATGCGTCGCTCCCGGCGCCGGGGGCGCCCTTCAGGCAGGAAATCTCCGAGGCGACCAGCCGGTCGCGCTCGTCATAAATGGCGCTGTGCAGCCGCTCCATGAACGCCGCCTCGGCAAGGCCCGGCGGGATGGGCGGCAGGAAGGAGACGGTGATCGTCCCCGGCCGAATCTGGAAGCTGCGCGCCAGCCAGAACAGGCCGGCATTGTGGACCATGGGCACGACGGGCAGGCCGAGCGCCTTGTAGAGCAGCACCACACCGCGCTGGAACTCGCCGCGCGCGTCGACCTTCTGCCGGGTGCCCTCGGGGAAAATAAGCAGGCTGCGGCCTTCGCTCGCGGCCTCGCGCCCCTCGCGGAACATCTTCTTCATCGCCGAACCGCCGCCGGCCCGGTCGATGGCGATCATCGGCGAGTGCTTGAGGAACCAGCCGAACACCGGAATCCGGTAGAGCTCTTCCTTCAGCACGATGGCGACATCGGGCACCAGCACGGCGATGGCGATGGTCTCGAAGGTGGACTGGTGGTTGGCGACGTAGAGCGCCGGCCCGCTCGGCCGGTTGTCGTCGCCCTGCGTGCGGTAGGCCACGCCGACGACGCGCAGAATGGCGAGCACGCCCCGCGCCCAGAAGCGCGAGAAGGCCCGCGTGCGCGCCGGCTCGCCCCGCCAGCGGTAATAGGGGATGGTCGGCGCCAGCAGCGCGGTCCACAACACCAGCAGGACGAGGAAAACGGCGGAGCGCAGGCGGGGCATGAGCGGTTTCGCGAAGGTCTCGACGGGCGGGCGAGGTTCGGGCGACGGGTCTAGCAGATCGTGCCGCGAGGCGGCACCCTGAAAGATGCCAAAGACTCGTTCGCTGGGTCCCGGCTCGGCGAAGGAGCAGCGGCAAAGAGTCTTCCGCTGGGTCCCGGCTCGCCTTGCGCTGGCGCTTCAGGCGTCCGGGACACGAGGTTGATGCGAGGCGCACCCCGTTCCCCGGACGAGCGGCACGCTTCAGGCGGCCGGGGTGCGGGGGGCGGGTCGTGCCGGGGCTTGCCTCCGCCGAAGTTACAACACAGGGGTGGTTAGCGC
>JAEZMI010000147.1 GCA_023414975.1 Pseudomonadota bacterium
CATCACGCCGCGCGAATTGCAGACGCTGGCGCTGCTGGCGGAAGGCAAGGATTACACCCAGATCGCCGGCGATCTCGGCATCAGCTACAAGACGGTGGCCAATACCTGCTCGCAGCTCAAGGTGAAGCTCGGCGCGTCCAGCCTGCCGGAGCTGGTGCGTTCGGCGATCCAGTATCTCTCCGCCTCGCCCTATGCCGGCACGCCGCGCCGCGTCACCTGAGGCGGAGGACGGCGGCGCGGATCAGTTGTCGAGAATCTCGCGCACCTTGGCCGCCAGCGCCTCGACCGTGAAGGGTTTGGGCAGAAGGTGCGTGCCGGCGTCGAGCACCCCGTTATGGACGATGGCGTTGCGGGTATAGCCGGTGGTGTAGAGCACCTTCACCCGCGGATAGAGGCGTCGCACCTCATCCACCAGCTGGCGGCCGGACATGCCGGGCATGACCACATCGGTAAACAGCAAGGTCGGGCACGGCCCATCCTTGATGATGTCCAGCGCCTGATGCGGCCCCGAGGCCTCGACGACGGAATAGCCGAGGTCGCGCAGCACTTCGGACGACAGATTGCGCACGCGGTCGTCGTCTTCCACGACCAGCACGGTCTCGCCCGGAACGCCGCGGCCGGCGGCGTCCGCTTCGCGCTCGCGCTCTTCCGGCATGGTGCCGCGCATGCGCGGCAGATAGATCTTGATGGTCGTGCCGACCCCGAGCTCCGAATAGATGCGCACGTGCCCGCCCGACTGGCGCACGAAGCCATAGACCTGGCTGAGCCCGAGGCCGGTGCCCTTGCCGACCGGCTTCGTGGTGAAGAACGGGTCGAAGGCGCGGTTCATGGTGTGCTCGTCCATGCCGAGCCCGGTATCGGTGACGGCGATCAGCACATACTGGCCGACCGTGAGGCCGGAATCGCGCGCGTAAAGCTCGTCGACATAGGCAT
The DNA here is from genome assembly GCA_023414975.1 of Pseudomonadota bacterium. Lineage (GTDB taxonomy): Bacteria > Pseudomonadota > Alphaproteobacteria > Rhizobiales > Xanthobacteraceae > Ancylobacter. Next base: position 934 of record JAEZMI010000147.1, read on the forward strand.
TGGTGGTCTCGACCGTGAGCGTGCCGCCGTCCGGCATGGCGTCGCGGGCGTTGACCGCGAGATTGAGGATGGCGCTCTCAAGCTGCGCGGGATCCACCTTGGTGCGCCACAGACCGGCGCCGATGACGGTTTCGACGCGGATGGTCTCGCCCAGCGTGCGCATGAGCAGATCGCTCATGCCGGTGACGAGCCGGTTGACCTCGATGGGCTTCGGCGAGAGCGGTTGCTGGCGCGAGAAGGCGAGCAGGCGCTGGGTCAGCGTCGCCGCGCGCTGGGCGCCGTCGAGCGCGGCGTCGACGAAGCGGCCGACATCGGTGTCCCCCTTCGCCAGCCGCCGCTGCATGAGGCTGAGGCCGCTGATGATGACGGCGAGCATGTTGTTGAAGTCGTGCGCGATGCCGCCGGTCAACTGGCCGACCGCCTCCATCTTCTGCGCCTGACGCAGCCGCTCCTCCGCCTTGGAACGTTCCTCCACCTCCTCCATCACCCGCCGTTCCAGCGTGGCGTTGAGGGCCTGCAGTTCGGCCTCCACCCGCTTGCGGTGGCTGATGTCGATCACGGTGCCCATGAAGCGCAGCGGCTGGTCATCCAGCTGAAGCCGGCTTCCGGTCGCGGCTAGCCAGCGCTCCTTGCCGTCCCGCAAGCCGATGGTGCGGAACTCGATATTATAGTCCGCGCCCTCGGTGAGGGCTTTCTCGACCGCCTCCGCCGCGCGGCCGCGATCTTCCGGGTGGAGGCCGGCGAGAAACGCGCCGGCATAGGAGACATCCGCGTCCGGCGGCAGGCCGAACAACTCCTTGCAGCGCGCATCCCACCGCAGGATATCGGCGCTCGGGATGTAATCCCAGGTTCCGATGGCCGCCGCCGTGGTGGCGAGGCGGGCGCGCTCCGCCTCCTCGCGGGCCCGCTCCTCGGCGCGCACGCGCTCGATATGCGCCCAGCTGCGCTCGGCCACTTCCGAGAACAGGATCAGTTCGCCCGGCGTCCAGTTATGCGGCGCGCCGTGGTTGATCGACATCATCGCCGTGAGCATGCCGTCCTTCACCAGCGGCATGGAGGCACTGGCGGCGATATCCATGGACTGGAACAGCGCGGCGGTCGCCCGGTCCAGTTCCGCGCTCACGTCACGCACGATGGCGGGGCGGCCATGGCGCAGCTCATGCGCCACCTTGGGGCCGAAGTTCGCGAGGTTGTACCGGCCCAGCACGCTGCGCGCGCCCGGCGCCGTCCACTCCCCACGCACGGTGACGCCGTCGCCGTCCGGGTCCACGTCGGAATAGGAGCAGCTCACCGCGTCGAGATGCTCGCCGAGCCGTCGGGCGGCGATGCCCATGATGGCGTTGGCGTCGGAGAGCAACGCCATTTCCCGGCCGACCGAATCGAGAAAAGCGAGGCGCGCCTCGTTCTCGCGCAGCTGCTGCTCCGCCCGGACGCGCTCGGTGGTCTCGTTGACGATGCACAGCACGCCCGCGATGCTGCCATCCGCCTCGCGCACCGCCGAATAGGCGATGTCGAAGTTCACATCCTCCAGATAGCCGTGCCGTTCGATGACGAATGGCCGGTCGCGCGCGTGGACGGGCTCGCCGGTCAGCCGGACCTTGTCCAGCAGCGGCCTGAGGTCGTCCCACAGTTCCGTCCAGCTTTCCGACGCCGGCCGGCCGAAGGCGCGCGGATGCTTGGTGCCGATCGTCGGGGCGTAGGGATCGTTGTAGAGAGCGAGGTAGTCGGGGCCCCAGAACAGGACGATCTGGATGGGGGAGCCGAGCATCATGTCGAACAGGCGAGCCACCAGCGGTGGCCAGCCGGAGGGCGGCCCAAGCGGCGCGCCGGAATGCTCGAGGCCGGAGACGACGTCGACAACACCCGGCATCGTACTTGTCATGAACGTCCCGCTTCCCCCCGCGCGTCATTATTCTACATGGGCGGGGCCGTGCGCGTCCGACCCTCAACCGCCCGCCGGCCGGCAGGAAAGTACCATCCCAAGAAGTGCGGTCGATCCAATTTGTTCCGAGCGCAGAAGGTCTTAATTAGGCAGGGTCCGTCAAGTGGCCTAGAGGGGCCCGCGGCAAGGAAAGGGAGGACCGTACGGGCGGGCGTTCCCAAAAGGCCGCGCTCGGGTACACTCTCCCAAAATCAGGGAGGAAACTCAGCATGACATCACCGCTCACCGGCCTTGCGCTGGGCGTCGTCCTTCTGGCTTCCATGCCGGCTCTCGCGCAAACCGATCCGAACATGCTCCAGCCTTTGCCACCGGGTCCTTCCGACGGCCTGACGCCGCAGCCCGATTCGCTCGACGGAGCGATGCCGGTGGACGAACCGGCGCCTATGACGGGAGAACTCGTGCCCTTGCCCACCGCACCGCCGGCCGATCCCGCGGCTGCCACCAAGCTGCCGGACTGTGCGCCCCCCGCCTGCGGCACGCCGCAAATCATGGCCCCCTGAGCCTGAAGAACGTCGCGCCGGGTTGCGCGACGGCTGAGAGCCTCGTAGGTCTGTGGATCAAAATACCTTCGGCCCCTCGCAAGAAGCTCCCATGCAACTCCCCACGCTGCACTTTCCCCGTCTGCCGCTTTCCACCGCCGTGGCAGCCTTGCTGCTGGCGGCCTCTCCGCTGCTGGCGCAGACCGCGCCCAAGCCTGCCGCTCCCGCCGCCACTCCCGCCGCGCCGAAAGCGGATGCGGCGAAGACCGATGCGGGCAACCAGACCCTGCCGGGTGGCGCCTCATCGCTGCGCGAGAGTTTCGACGACTGGACGGTGAACTGCGCCCTGCCGGACGGGCGGCGCGTGTGCGCGCTCTCTCAGGTGCAAGTGGACCAGCAGAGCAAGCAGCGCGCCCTCGCGGTGGAAGTGGGCGCGGTCGATGCCAAGGGCATCAGCGGCCTCATGGCCCTGCCCTTCGGCCTCGCCCTCGCGCCGGGCGTGACGCTGCAGATCGACGACGCGGCCCCCTTCGCCACCCTGCCCTTCCAGGTCTGCCTGCCGGCGGGCTGCATCGTGCAGTTCCGTTTCGAGGGCGACACGCTCGCCAAGATCAAGGCGGGCAAGCAGTTGAAGATCGGCGCCAAGGCCTTCGAGGGCGGTCAGGCGGTCCTGCTCGGCGTGTCGATGAACGGCTTCGCCACCGGATTGAACCGCCTGCAATCGCTGCTCTAGCGCTATCAGAGAGAATGCGCCGATCCGATTGATCCATCCGATGGATTCGCGCTCTCAACGGCGGCTCCCGCCACGAAAAACCCCGCCCACCTTTCGGTGCGCGGGGTTTTTCCATGCCGTTCCGGGATGAAAGCCGGCCGCCCGCGACGCCGGAAGCGGTCGCGGGCGGATGGCGCTTTGGATCAGGCCGCCAGATCGAAGCGGTCGGCGTTCATCACCTTGGTCCAGGCGGCGACGAAGTCCTTCACGAACTTCTCGCCGGCATCGTCCTGCGCATAGAGTTCGGCATAGGCGCGCAGGATGGAGTTGGAGCCGAAGACGAGATCGACGCGGGTCGCGGTCCACTTCAACGCGCCGGTCTTGCGGTCGCGCAGCTCGTAGATGCCGTTGCCGGCCGTCTTCCAGCTATTCGCCATGTCGGTGAGATTGACGAAGAAGTCGTTGGTCAGCGCGCCTTCGCGCGCGGTGAACACGCCATGCTTCGAGCCGCCATAATTCGCCCCGAGGACACGCAGGCCACCGAGCAGCACCGTCAGTTCCGGCGCGGTGAGACCCATGAGCTGGGCGCGGTCGAGCAGCAGCTCTTCCGGCGAGACGACATAGTCCTTCTTCTGCCAGTTGCGGAAGCCGTCATGGATCGGCTCCAGCACGTTGAACGACTCGGCGTCCGTCGTGGCGTCCGTGGCGTCGCCCCGGCCCGGCGTGAAGGGCACGGACACGTCGACGCCCGCGGCCTTGGCGGCGAGTTCGATGCCGACATTGCCGGCGAGCACGATCACGTCCGCGATGCTCGCGCCGGTCTCGGCGGCGATGGGTTCCAGAATCGCGAGCACCTTGGCGAGACGGGCGGGCTCGTTGCCTTCCCAATCCTTCTGCGGCGCGAGGCGGATGCGCGCGCCATTGGCGCCGCCGCGCATGTCCGAGCCGCGATAGGTGCGCGCGCTGTCCCAGGCGGTGGCGACGAGTTCCGGGATCGACAGGCCGGCATTGATGATCTTCGCCTTGACGGCGGTGACATCGTAGTCGGTGGCGCCGGCGGGGACGGGATCCTGCCAGATCAGGTCTTCCTTCGGCACGTCCGGGCCGATGTAACGGACCTTCGGCCCCATGTCGCGATGGGTCAGCTTGAACCAGGCGCGGGCGAAGGTGTCCTTGAAATACTCCGGGTCCGCCATGAACTTGCGGCAGATCGCGTTGTAGACGGGGTCGACCTTCATCGCCATGTCGGCGTCCGTCATCATCGGGTTGTGACGGATCGAGGGGTCGGTGGCGTCGACCGGCTTGTCCTCTTCCTTGATGTCGATCGGCTCCCACTGCCACGCGCCGGCCGGGCTCTTGCGCAGCTCCCATTCATGGCCGAACAGCATCTCGAAGAAGCCCATGTCGAACTTCGTCGGGTGGGTGGTCCAGGCGCCTTCGAGGCCCGAGGTGACGGCGCGGTTGGCGGCGCCGTTCTGGTGCGGGTTCGCCCAGCCCATGCCCTGCTCGGTGATATCGGCGCCTTCCGGGCTCGGCCCCAGCAGCTTGGCGTCGCCATTGCCGTGGGTCTTGCCGACGGTGTGGCCGCCGGCGGTGAGCGCCGCGGTCTCCTCGTCGTTCATCGCCATGCGGGCGAAGGTCTCGCGCACCTGGGCGGCGGTCTTCAGCGGATCGGGCCGGCCGTTCACGCCTTCCGGGTTGACGTAGATGAGGCCCATCTGCACGGCGGCGAGCGGGTTTTCCAGCGTCGAGGGCTCGGCGACATTGCCGTAGCGCTCGTCCGACGGCGCCAGCCATTCCTTCTCGGCGCCCCAGTAGACGTCCTTCTCCGGGTGCCAGATGTCCTCGCGGCCGAAGCCGAAGCCGAAGGTCTTCAGCCCCATCGACTCATAGGCGATGGTGCCGGCATAGGCGATCAGGTCGGCCCAGCTGATCTTGTTGCCGTACTTCTTCTTGATCGGCCACAGAAGGCGGCGGGCCTTGTCGAGGCTGGCATTGTCCGGCCAGGAATTCAGCGGGGCGAAACGGATATTGCCCGTGCCGGCGCCGCCGCGGCCATCGGCCAGCCGGTAGGAGCCCGCCGCATGCCAGGACAGGCGGATCATCAGGCCGCCATAATGGCCCCAATCGGCCGGCCACCACTCCTGACTCTCCGTCATGAGGGCGATCATGTCCTTCTTCAGCGCGTCGAAGTCGAGCGTCTTGACCTCGTCCCGGTAGTTGAAGCCCTTGAGCGGGTTGGTCTTGGTGTCGTGCTGGGACAGGATGTCGAGGTTGAGCGATGTCGGCCACCAGTCCGTGTTGGACATGCCGGTTTCGGTGAGCGCCCCATGCATCACCGGGCACTTGCCCGCCGGCCGCTTCGTGATGTCGTCCATTCTCGCCTCCGAAGTCCCAAATCCGTCCCGCCACCCGCGTCGGAATTAGACCAATGCGGGCCTGATGGCAGGCTCTTACCGCGTCTCTGCGATAATGAAAATTTGCATTTTCTAATTGCAGCGATATGTACGGCTTATGAGCAACATCTCCATGAAGCACCTGCGCTATTTCGAGGCGCTGGCGCAGCACGGCCATTTCGGGCGGGCGGCGGAGGCGTGCGCGATCTCGCAGCCGGCGCTGTCGCTGCAGATCAAGGAACTGGAGGAGATCCTCGGCGCGCCGCTGGTCGAGCGCGGCATGCGGCAGATCCGGCTGACCAGCCTCGGCAACGAATTCGCCGGGCGCGCCCGCGCCATCCTGCGCGCGGTGGACGAGCTGGACGATCTCGCCCGCGCCTCGCTCAGCCCGCTCGCCGGGCGGCTGCGCATCGGCGTGATCCCGACCGTCGCGCCCTATCTGCTCCCGCGCCTGCTCAGCCGCATCGCCGCGCGGTTTCCGGGGCTCGATCTGCGCCCGCGCGAGGCCGTGACGCAGCGTCTGGTGGAGGACCTGCTGGAGGGGCGGCTCGATACGGCCATCGTCGCCCTGCCCGTCTCCGAACCCTCGCTGGTCGAGGTGCCGCTCTTGGAGGAGGAGTTCGTGCTGGTGCGCCCGAGCGCGGACGCCAACAAGCCGGTGCCGAGTTCGGAGATGCTGCGCGAGATGCAGCTTCTGCTGCTGGAGGAGGGGCACTGCTTCCGCGATCAGGCGCTCTCCTACTGCAATTTTTCGCCCAGCCGGCCGCGCGAGCTGATGGAGGGCAGCTCGCTGACCACGCTGGTGCAGATGGTCGGCGCCGGCATCGGCGTGACGCTGATCCCGCAGATGGCGGTACGGATCGAGACCGCACAGGCGCAGGTCTGCGTCGCCCGCCTCGCCCCGCCCCGCCCGGCGCGCCGGATCGGCATGGTCTGGCGGCGCACCAATCCGCTGGCCGAGCAGTTCGAGCTTCTCGCCGGCATGGTGCGCGACGTCGGCGCGGCGCAGGCGGCGGCGTAGAGGCGACGCGCTCTGCGAGGCGGTGCGTCAGGCCGCGTCGCCGAAAAAGATGCGCGCGAGGCCTGTCGTGGCGACGTGAACCGCGTGCTCGGAGGACAGCGTGATGTGGCGCTCCAGCATGTCCGCGCCGGCTGCGCCGTCGCGCCGCCGCAGGGCCTCGATGATGGCCGCGTGGTCCCGGTACCCCGTCGCCCGCTGCGGCAGGGTTTCGAGCGCGATCCGGCGGAAGAAGCGGATGCGCGATGAGATGGAATCCAGCGCCAGCGCCATCTGCGTGTTGCGCGAGAGATGGGTGAGCGCCATGTGGAAGGCCTCGTCAGCCCGCGCGATGGCCGCCCAGGAACCTTCCTGCTCAAGCTGGTTGTGCTGTTCCCACGCGGCGACGGTCGCCTCGATCTCCGTATCCGAGGCGCGGCGGCTGGCGAGCATGAAAGCCGCGCGCTCGACCGCCGCCCGCAATTCGTAGAGGTCGCGCACCGCCTCGGGGGTTATCGAGCGGGCGAAGAACCCCTTGTTCGGCACGGTGACCACGAAGCCGTCGCGCTCCAGCCTGTTCAGCGCCGCGCGCACCGGGGTGCGGCTGCAATCGAGCTGCGCCGCGAGTTCGGCCTCGTTGATCTTCTCGCCCGGCCGGAAGCGGTATTCGACCGCCATCTCCTTGAGAATGACGTAGACGCGCTCGACGCTGTCGGCCGCGCGCGGGCGCCGGGCATTGCCGGGCGGCTGGCGCGCGTCGCGTGCTCCGTCATCGGTCATGATCGTCCCCCTCCGCTGCCCAGCGCGCGGGCAGAGTATGCCCAACATTTCCCGTTGTGCAGCGGAAAGTGAATTTTAAAGTGTACTCACTTGTAAAGATGGGACGACGTGATGCGCATCATCGTGCTCGGCGGCGGCGTTGTGGGCGTCACCACGGCCTATCAGCTCCAGAAGGACGGCCACGAGGTCGTGCTGCTGGAGCGCAATGCCGAAGTGGCCGATGAGACGAGCTGGGGAAATGCCGGGATGATCGCGCCCGGCCATTCTTTCGTCTGGTCCTCGCCCAAGGCGCCGATGACGCTGCTGAAATCGCTGGTGCTGAAGGACCAGGCGCTGCGCTTCCGGCTCTCGGCGGATCCGCAGCTCTATAGCTGGTCGTGGCGCTTCCTGATGGAATGCACCCAGGAGAAGGCGCGCCGCAACACGCTGCTGAAGCACCGGCTCGCCGCCTATTCGCAGGCGGTTCTGCACGAGGTGATCGGGGCGGAAGACATTGCCTATGACCGCAACGATCGCGGGCTGTTCTATTTCCACCGCAGCCAGCAGGCGCTCGATACCGGCATCGCCAACATGCGGCTGCTGGAATCCGACGGGCAGCTCATCAAGGTGCTGGACCGCGACGAGGTTGTCTCGCTGGAGCCGGCCTTTGCCCATGCGCGCGACAAGATCGCCGGGGCGATCTGGTGCCCGACGGACGAAACGGGCGATCCCGCCAAGTTCACCCGCGCCCTCGCCGCCCTGGTGAGCCGCCGGGGCGGCGACATCCGGACCCGCACCGCAATCACCGGCATCGAGGTGACGGGCGGCGCCGTATCGGGCATCGCCACCTCCCGCGGCCCCGTGCGTGGCGACGCCTATGTGCTCGCCATGGGCACGGCCAGCGCCCGGTTCGCCCGCGGCCTCGGCATCGACCTGCCGATCTACCCGATCAAGGGCTATTCATTGACCATTCCCATCGGCAACCAGCCGCGCCCGCCCAGCATCGGCTGTGTCGACGAGCATAACCTCGTCGCCATTTCCCGCTTCGGCGACCGGATTCGCGTCACCGCCACGGCCGAGTTCGCCGGCTACGACACCAGCCACAAGCCGGCGGACTTCGCCTTCATGAAGAGGGTGACGCAGGAGCTGTACCCCGAGGGCGGCGACTATGAGCGCGCTCAGATGTGGGCGGGGCTGCGGCCCATGACGCCCAGCAACCTGCCCTTCTTCGGGCGGCGGCACCTGTCCAATCTCTACCTGAACACGGGACATGGCCACATCGGCTGGACGATGTCCCACGGGTCGGCGCGGATCACCGCCGATCTCATCGCCGGCCGCACGCCGGCCATTCCCATGGACGGGCTCGTGGCCTGAGAGCCGCCCGCAAACGGAGGTGACGACCATGACGCAGACCGCCCTCGCCGCTGCCGCCCCCGCCCTTCCCGTTGTGCCGCGCGACCTCGGCGTGCTGCCCTCCGATCTCGCGCCGCGCCTCGGCGCGCGGGCGACGATCGGACTGGTCGTGCTGGCCACGGACCAGACCATCGAACACGAGTTCCGCCATCTGCTCGATCTGCCGGGCGTCGGCCTTTATGAGGCGCGGCTCCACAACGATGCCGAGATCACGCCGGAGACGCTGCGCGCCATCGGCCCGCGCATCGCCCCGTCCGCCGAACTGATCCTGCCGGGTCTGCCGGTCGATGTCGTGGCTTTCGGCTGCACCTCGGCGACCATGCTGCTGGGCGAGGACCATGTGTTCGCCGAAATCCGCAAGGTGCGGCCGAATGTGGCCTGCACGACCCCGGTGACGGCCGCCCGCGCGGCGTTGACGGCGCTGGGTGCGCGGCGCATCGCCATGCTCACGCCCTATGCGCCGGAGATCACCGCCGGCATGGCGCGGGCCTTCGGGGCGCAGGGCTTCGAGATCGCCGCCTATGCCACCTTCGACCGGCGGGACGACCGCGACGCGGCCTGCATCTCCACCGACTCGATCGTCGACGGCGCCATACGCCTCGCCCGCGAGGCGCCGGAGGCGGAGGCGATCTTCGTCTCCTGCACCAGCCTGCGCGTCGCGGAAGTGGTGAGCCGCATCGAGGCGGAGACGGGCCTGCCCGTCACCGGCTCCAACCACGCCATGGCCTGGCATGCCCTACGCCTCGCCGGCATCGCCGACACGCGCGCGGACGCCGGAATGCTCTTCGGCCGCGGCTTGTGACGGGCGAGCCCATGACTTTTCAGGGGCCTCTTGCCGAGGCATTGAGGCTTGAACTGGCGGAAGGCCTGTCATTGCCTTCGATTGCCTAACGCGTTGACTGTGCTACACTTTACTTCACGCGCTTCAGTCCTGCCCACCACCTTGTTCCCCTCCAAATTTTATGTTTGCGACCATCCAAACACGCGTTGAAGTTCGCGGCCGATGATGGTGTGTTCGAAGTTTATCAGGCGGATGGGGATTTTTCCGTCGGCAGTACAGTTACTTGGAAGTTGCCGAAGCGCCGATGGCCAAAACGCCTTTCCGATTTTGATCAAGGCATGCAGTCCAAATAAATCGAAATTATAAATGTGCGCTCCCTCTACTCGAAAGTGAAGAGGCTGAGACGAGCAGATTCTGGTTAAATCAGCGACGCCATTTAAGCGTACAATTGGCGATCCCAGAAGTCGCATAGAGGAAAATCTTGAAATGTCTTCCGACTTGTTACCGAGAAAAAAACTCGCAGCCGCTGCTTCGTGTGACGTTCCTATGGCAATATCAGCGTGCCGATTTGAGAATGAGAAACGAAGGAGAACAGAAAGAAGACCCATGTGGACGCGATCCCAATCGCCAGGTACATCGATCAGCCTGTCGACCCAATTCAATCGCGGATCGAATTCCCGTTGTCTATTGTCCGCCCATGACAATAAAAATTCCTTCAAATATTTATCATAGGCGCCCAGGAGGCGATCGCAATCGCTGCAGAGTATCGACTTATCGTAGGGTAGGGTCTGAACCGGCGATAAAATACGTCCATCTTCCTGGTTTACAGGGACGACGCGAGCGCCGGCCCTCTTAAAATTGGTGGCAATCTTCTTGAAGCTATCTGGCAGAAGGTGGGCATTGCAGAGAGGTTTTGTCTCACCACACATCCGACATGCAGGCACCTCAGTAGTCTCCCACGTCGACAGACGGCGCTTTCATTCCCGTCTTTTTAAGTGCTGCCCATGGTGCTCACAATTGAAAAAAGGGGCGCTCAGCGCGCCCTATTGGTCTCCATCCAATGCTCGAACTCTGATCGTTTCCAGCGCGTGGCCTTCGCGGTCAGGCGGAAGGACGTGGGGAAATCGGGCTGCCTGGCCTACTGCCAGAGCGTCGCGATGTGGACCCCTGTGATGAATGCGATGTCCGCGGCGGACTGGTACTCAGCCGGCGGGGCGCGATGCGATGCTCGTCTATTGCCGTGACGCCGGTCAATCCGTCCCTCCCGCTTCTTCCTTAGAGACGTGCTCGCGGCATCCCTTAAGCCCAACGATGATCCGGCCACCTTTCGACTGCATCAGCGCGGCAAGTTCGATCGGGCAATCATCGCTTGGCGGAAGGGGTGTCCTTCCGTCGAACATCCGTCACCTTTCGCGCATGTTCGTCGGCATCCATCTATCTTCGCAATATCAGTATATTAGTG
>JAEZMI010000050.1 GCA_023414975.1 Pseudomonadota bacterium
CGACAATTCCGGCACGATCTCGACAGCGGGCAAAGAGGCCCACGCCCTGATCGCGCAGAGCGTCGGCGGCGGCGGCGGTACGGTGTTCGTGAGCCGTGTCGATCCCGACGATCCGGCGGTCGTCTCCGATTCCGCCGATATGCAGGAGGCCATCAAGCAGGCCGAGCAGCTGCTGTCAGCGGCCGCCACCAGCGTCCTGACCTCCAAGACCACCACCGAGAAGCAGAAGAGCGACGCCCAAAAGCTGGCGGACCTGCTGGCCTACAACGCCAGGGGTCCCCGAGGGGGCGGGACCGGTGACGTGTCGTCGACCATTCTGCCGACCCCGTCGTTCGGCGCCTCCTTCGGCGGCAGCGGCGGTGAGGGCGGCAGCGGCGGCAAGGTCGCGGTGAACCATTCCGGCACCATCGTCACGGAAGGCATTGGTGCCTTCGGCATTTTCGCCCAGAGCGTCGGCGGCGGCGGCGGTTTTGGTGCCGATGCCGGCAATGACGGCCTGCTGTCGCTCAAGGCGCGCCTCGGCGGCACGGGCGGCGTCGGCGGCAATGGCGACGAGGTCAAGGTCACCTTCGGCAAGAACGCCTCCATCGCCACGTTCGGCGACGGTGCGACGGCGGTCATGCTGCAATCCATCGGCGGCGGCGGCGGCTATACCGGCGCTGGCAACGTGAACCTGAACTTCTCCGACCCCATTCCGGTCGAGAAGACGGAGCAGGTCTGGGTCCCGCCGACGATCATCGCGACCCCGGACGGCGGCGTCGTGGTGCCCGGCTATTGGATAACCCGCACGAAAACCGCGGTTCTCGGCAGCAGCGGCAATGGCGGCGCGATCATCGTCGCGATGGAGGACGCCAATGCCCGCGTCTCCATCACCACGACCGGTGACGCCGCCCACGGCATCTATGCGCAGACCATTGGCGGCGGCGGCGGCGCGGCTTTCCAGACCACCGCGGTCCCCGCGCTGAAGGTCGAGGGTGCGCGCCGTGAGGCGATGACCGGCCATGGCGGCTCGGTCTCCATCACCACACGCGGCGACATCGTCGCGACCGGCGCGGGCTCGCACGGCATCTTCATCCAGAACGGCCGCCAGACGGCCAGCGGGAGCTTCGAGGATTTCCAGCGCCAGTCCGGCGCCAACACCATCGACCATACCGGCATCCTGACGGGTGGTTCCGGCAGCGGCACGGCGATCCGCGTCGAGGGCGGCGGCACCACCACCATCACCCTGCGCGCCGGTTCCATGGTGAGCGCCGGGTCCGACAACGCCATCCAGACGTCCATCGGCAGCGACAGCCTGACCAATGCCGGCGTCCTGATGGGCAATGTCGACCTAGCCAGCGGCGGAACGCTGGAGAAGAACACGTTCACGAACGAGGCCGCGGCGCTTTATGTCAGCGCGCCGGGCAACGGGACCGTCAATCTCGGCCGTGGGGGGCAATTCTCCAATTACGGAACGATCGATGTCGGCGGCTTCGGCAAGCTCGGCAACCTCCGGATCGACGGGGGCAATGCCTGGATGGCCGGTGTGGCGCGCGTCGATATCGACAGCTCGAACCCGGGCGCCCAGAAGAACGACGGGATGCAGGTGAACGGCGTCGCCACGATCGACGGCCTGACCTTCCAGCCCAATTTCATCGGTGTGCTGCCGACCAGCTACACGCTCATCTCCGGCGAGCTGGTGCGGCAACGGCCTGCACAGTTCATCTACAGCGCGGCGTCGCCGATCTCCTGGCAGACGCGCTCCTCCACCAGCAGCATCTCTGTCACGCCGTCGGCCAATTTCGAGGCCGCCGCCGCCAGAATACCGCTGACCAACACGGAACGGCGCTTCATGCACTCGCTGCAGGACGTCTGGAATGCCGGCACGGGCTCCACCTACGCCTCGCGGGTGTTCGGCGGGATGGCCTCGGTATCGTCGCCGCAGGAATATGAGGCGGCCCTGGCCTCCGGTTCGCCCGAGGGCCAGCAGCAGGCGGCCATCATCCAGAGCACGACAGGCAGCCGCGCCTCGCTGAAGGGCGCGCTCAGCTGCCCGGCCTTCACCGACAACAGCCTCATGATCAACGAGACCGAATGCGCCTGGGCCAAGATCACCGGCGCGCATTGGAACCAGTCGGAATCGGCCGACAGCTTCGGCTATTCGCAGAACAGCGTCAGCTACCGCATGGGCGCGCAATGGGAGTTCAAGCCGAACTGGTTCCTCGGTGCCAGCGGCGCCTATACGTCGAGCTGGGGCAGTTCCGACGACGGCTATACCGAGACGGACACCGACGGCGGCGACATCGCGATCTCGCTGAAGCATCAGATGGGCGCCTGGTACTTCGCCGGCGCCGCGCATCTCGGCTATGGCCGCATCACGACCGACCGCATCTTCAGCATGGGCGACTCCATCTGGTTTGCCGATGTCGACAACGACGTGTGGACCGCCGCCCTGCGCGCGCGCGTGGCCTATGAGTTCACGTTCGAGAACTGGTACCTGCGGCCCTATCTCGACGTGGATGCGATCCACACCTATGTGCCGGGCTATGAACTGAACGGCGACGGGATCCGCTTGGCGGCGGACGCGCTCAACGACTGGACTTTCGCGTTCTCGCCGGCGGTCGAGTTCGGTTCCCGCATCGATCTCGCCGAGGGGTGGCTGCGCCCCTATGCCACCGTGGGGCTGACCTACCTGGTCGACGAGCAAGTGAACCAGAATTTCGTGTTCGGCGGCGAGAACGGCGACGGCTTCGAGTTCGTCTCGACATCCGCGGCGCCGGAGCTTCTGGTCGATCTCGGCGTCGGTCTGCAGTTCTACGTCAATGACCGCTACGAGCTGCGCGGCGAGTACAATGCCCAGATCGGCGACAACTTCCTGGGGCAGGAAGGCAGCGTGCGGTTCGCCGTAAGGTTCTGATCGGTTCGCGCCACCCGCGGTCGGATCAAGCTCCAACCACAGGATGGAGATTGCGTGATCCGGCCAGCCTGCGATTCAGGCCGGTCGGCGGGCGCCGGCCATGGCGCTGACGCGCCGTCCTTTTCACCACAAAATGTCTATACATATCCGCCGCGGCCGCTAAGCTCGGGCGAGGTTCGGCATGCGCCGGCGGCGAGCTCATATAGCGAGGTCATGCAGCGAGGCTATGGCGTGAGCGACAGCCCTTTCCCGGCCGATGACGGCCCGCGCGAGCCGGAAGGCGCGCGGGGGGCGGCGACGCTTGGCCGGCGCATCCGGGCGGATCTCGAAGGCAAGATCCTCTCCGGCGCCTGGCCGCCCGGCCATCGCATCCCGTTCGAGCACGAACTGATGGCGCAGTATGGCTGCGCGCGCATGACCGTCAACAAGGTGATCGCCGGGCTGGTGGCGGCGGGGCTGGTGGAGCGGCGCCGGCGCGCCGGCTCTTTCGTGGCGCAGCCGCGCATTCATTCGGCGGTGCTGCGCATACCCGACCTTCCCGCCGTGATCGCCGCGCGCGGCGAGACCTATGGCTATCGTCTGCTCGCGCGGCGCGAGCGGCCGGCGGGGGCGGACGATCCCGCCGGGCTCGACGGGCAGAACGTGCTCGACATCGCCTGTCTGCACCTCGCCAATGGCCGGCCGCTGGCGCTGGAGGAGCGGCTGATCAGCCTCGCCGCGGTGCCGGAGGCGCGCGCGGCGGATTTCGCGGCCACCCCGCCCGGCTCCTGGCTGCTGCGCCATGTGCCCTGGACCGAGGCCGAGCACCGCATCCGCGCGCTCGGCGCGAGCGCGGCGACGGCACAGGCGCTCGCCATCCCCAAAGGCGCGGCCTGCCTCAGCCTCGAACGGCGCACCTGGCGCGCCGGCGAGACCGTCACTTTCGTGCGGCAGGTCTTCCGCGGCGACGCCTACGATCTCGTGGCGCGCTTCGCGCCGTAAGGCGCTCTTCGGCAGCGGGGCGCGCCGTAAGGCGCTCTTCGGCAGCAGGAGCGTACCGCCCGCCCCGCTCCCCTCACCCCAGAATGCCCGGCAGGTTCAGCTGCTGCTCGCGGGCGCAGGCGAGCGCGATGTCGTAGCCGGCATCCGCATGGCGCATCACGCCGGTCGCCGGGTCGTTCCACAGCACGCGTTCCAGTCGGCGGGCGGCGTCGTCCGTGCCGTCGGCGCAGATCACCATGCCCGCATGCTGGGAAAAGCCCATGCCGACCCCGCCGCCATGGTGCAGGCTCACCCAGGTGGCCCCGGAGGCGGTGTTCAGCAGCGCGTTGAGCAGCGGCCAATCGGAGACGGCGTCGGAGCCGTCGCGCATCGCCTCGGTCTCGCGGTTGGGCGAGGCGACGGAGCCGGAATCGAGATGGTCGCGGCCGATGACGACCGGCGCCTTCAATTCGCCCGTGCGCACCATCTCGTTGAAGGCGAGGCCCAGCCGGTGGCGGGCGCCGAGGCCCACCCAGCAGATGCGCGCCGGCAGGCCCTGGAAGGCGATGCGCTGGCGCGCCATGTCGAGCCAGTTGTGCAAATGGGTGTTGTCCGGCAGCAGCTCCTTCACCTTGGCGTCGGTCTTGTAGATGTCCTCCGGGTCGCCGGAGAGCGCCGCCCAGCGGAAGGGGCCGATGCCCCGGCAGAACAGCGGGCGGATATAGGCCGGCACGAAGCCGGGGAAGGCGAAGGCGTTCGCGAAGCCCTCTTCCTTCGCCACCTGGCGGATGTTGTTGCCATAGTCGAGCGTCGGCACGCCGGCGTTCCAGAAGTCGACCATCGCCTCGACATGGCGCTTCATCGAGGCGCGGGCGGCGGCTTCCACGGCCTTCGGGTCGCTCTCCTGCCGGGCGCGCCATTCGGCGACGCTCCAGCCGGCGGGGAGATAGCCGTGGATCGGGTCATGGGCGGAGGTCTGGTCGGTGACGATGTCCGGCCGCAGGCCGCCGGCCTTCATGCGGGCGACGAGTTCCGGGAAGATCTCGGCGGCGTTGCCGACGAGGCCGACGGACTTCGCCTCGCCCGCGCGGGTCCATTCGTCGATCAGCGCCAGCGCCTCGTCGAGCGTGTGCGCCTTGGCGTCGACATAGCGGGTGCGCAGGCGGAAATCGATGCGGGTCTCGTCGCACTCCACCGCGAGGCAGCAGGCGCCGGCCATCACGGCGGCGAGCGGCTGCGCCCCGCCCATGCCCCCCAAGCCGCCGGTGAGGATCCACTTGCCCGTCAGCTTGCCGCCGTAATGCTGGCGCCCGGCCTCCACGAAGGTCTCGTAGGTGCCCTGCACGATGCCCTGCGTGCCGATATAGATCCACGAGCCGGCGGTCATCTGGCCGTACATGGCCAGCCCCTTCTTATCCAGCTCGTTGAAGTGGTCCCAGGTCGCCCAGTGCGGCACCAGATTGGAATTGGCGATCAGCACGCGCGGCGCGTCCTTGTGAGTGCGGAACACGCCCACCGGCTTGCCGGACTGCACCAGCAGCGTCTGCGTCTCGTCGAGATCGCGCAGCGCGGCGACGATCCTGTCGAAGTCCGCCCAGCTGCGCGCCGCCCGCCCGATGCCGCCATAGACCACCAGCTCATGCGGGCGCTCGGCGACGTCGGGGTCGAGATTGTTCATCAGCATCCGCAGCGGCGCCTCGGTGAGCCAGCTCTTGGCCGAAAGCTCGGTGCCGCGCGCGGCGCGGATGGTGCGGGAATTGTCGAGGCGGGGCGAGCTCATGATCGTGCTCCTTCAGGCGCGCGAGCGGGCAAAGGCGATGGCGGTTTTCAAAAGGCGGATCAGGCTGTCGCGCAGCGGCGCGGCGTAGGCGGGGTCGTAGGGCGCGGGCCAGGTCTGCGGTCCCACGGGGCCGGGCGGCTCGGGCATATAGGCCCGGCAGGCGAGTTCCATCTGCACCGCATGGACGCCCTCTTCCGGCCGCCCGTAATGGCGGGTGATGTAGCCGCCCTTGAAGCGGCCATTGGCGACGAAGGAGCGGCCCGTGCCCTCGCACAGCGCGGCAAGCGCGGCCTCCAGCTCCGGCGCGCAGCTCGCCCCCGCATTGGTGCCGAGATTCAGTTCGGGCAGCACGCCCTCGAACAGGCGCGGAATGACCGAGCGGATGGAATGGCAGTCATAGAGCACCACCGCGCCATGCGCCTCGCGCACGGCCGCGATCTCGGCGGCGAGCGCCGCGTGATAGGGATCGAAATAGGCCGCCCGCCGCGCCGCGACGTCCGGCCCACGCCCCTCGCGATAGAGCGGCTCCCCGTCGAAGGTCGTGGTCGGGCACAGCTCCGTCGTCGCCTGTCCGGGATAGAGCGAGACGCCGGAGGGGTCGCGGTTCACGTCGATCACCGTGCGGGAGATCGCGGTGCGCACCACGCTCGCCCCGAGTTCCGCCGCGAAGTCGTAGAGCGTCTCGACCCACCAGTCGCAATCCTTGCGCGCCAGCCAGGGCGAGACGAGATCGGCCTCCAGCGCGGGCGGAATGTCCGTGCCGGTATGCGGCAGCGAGATTACCAGCGGCGCCGCACCGCGATGGACCGTGAGGAAGGGGTGGGCGCTCTCACCTGTCATGAGCACGGCTCCGGTTGGAGATCGACGTCGTGGATGGCCGGGCCAAGCCCGGCCATGACGGCGCACAAGCAAATGAACGCGGCTCCATATGATCGACGTCATGCCCGGCCTTGGGCCGGGCATCCACGACTTTGCCGCCACCGAAGAGCCACGTCGCATCAACCAGCACGGCCGGCCCCCTCTCCCCGTCGGGCAGAGGGGTGGGGCGAGGGGCCAGGGGCGTGTCGCCCCTTCCCAGTCGCCAACCACCGTTGTCATCCCGGATGACACCGTCATCCCGGACGGTCCGCCAGGACCGATCCGGGATCGCTCCCCGCACCGGAAGCGGCCCACGATCCCGGCTCATCGCCTGCGGCGACGTCCGGGATGACGTCTGTTGCCTGCAGGCATCCATCCCCCTCACGCCCCGCAGACCGCCGGCAGAACATCGCTCGCCAGCGCGGCGATGGCGCCGGAGCGGATGAGGGCGTTCGCCTTGTCCATGTCGGGCGCGAAGTGCCGGTCCTCGTCGAGATGCGGCACCTCGGCGCGCAGCCGTGCCCGCACCTGTTCCAGCACCGGCGAGGAAGCGAGCGGGGCGTGGAAGTCGCAGCCCTGCGCGCCCGCCAGCAATTCGATGCCGAGCACGCAGACGGCGTTCTCCACCATGGCCATCAGGCGGCGGGCGCCATGGGCGGCCATGGACACATGGTCCTCCTGATTGGCCGAGGTCGGGATCGAGTCGACGCTGGCCGGATAGGCCCGCTGCTTGTTTTCCGACACCAGCGCCGCCGCCGTCACCTGCGGGATCATGAAACCGGAATTCAGCCCCGGCTTCGGTGTCAGAAAGGCCGGCATTCCGGACAGCGCCGGGTCCACCAGCATGGCGATGCGTCGCTCGCTGAGCGAGCCGATCTCACAGACCGCGAGCGCGATCATGTCGGCGGCGAAGGCCACCGGCTCGGCGTGGAAATTGCCGCCCGACAGCGCCTCGCCCTCCTCCGGGAAGATCAGCGGGTTGTCGGACACGCCGTTGGCCTCCGTCTCCAGCGTCGCCGCCGCCTGCCGGAGCACGTCGAGCGCCGCGCCCATCACCTGCGGCTGGCAGCGCAGGCAATAGGGATCCTGCACCCGCTCGTCGCCGACGAGATGGGAGGCGCGGATGGCCGAGCCCGCCATCAGCGCGCGCAGCGCGTCGGCGCTCTCGATCTGCCCGCGATGTTTGCGGAGCCGGTGGATCCGCGGATCGAACGGGGCGTCGGAACCGCGCGCCGCATCGGTGGAAAGCGCCCCCGTCACCAGCGCGGACCGGTAGAGGTTCTCCGCCTCGAACAGCCCGGCCAGCGCGTTGGCGGTGGAGAACTGCGTGCCGTTGAGCAGTGCGAGCCCTTCCTTCGGGCCGAGCGTCAGCGGGGCGAGGCCGGCCTTTGCCAGCGCCTCGCCGGCGGGACGACGGGCGCCGCCGACGAAAATCTCCCCCACGCCGATCATCGCCGCCGTCATATGGGCCAGCGGCGCGAGATCGCCGGAAGCGCCGACCGAGCCCTGGCAGGGCACGACGGGGGTGAGCCCCTGCGCCATCATGGCCTCCAGCAGCGCGATGGTGGCGGGGCTGACGCCGGAGGCCCCCTGCGCGAGGCTCGCCAGCTTGAGCGCCATCATCAGCCGGGCGACCGGCACCGGCATCGGCTCGCCGACGCCCGCCGCGTGGGACAGCACGATGTTGCGCTGGAGCGTTGCGAGATCGGCGTCGGGAATGCGCACGCTCGCGAGCTTTCCGAAACCGGTGTTGATGCCATAGACCGGCTCCCCCTTGGCGAGGATCGCCGCCACCGCCGCCGCGCTGCGCGCAATCAGGGGTTGCGCTGCCGGATCGAGCGTCACCGGCGCGCCGCGATAGACCGCGCGCCATTCGGCAAGGCTCACGGCGCCGGGTTTCAGGACGATCTGTGTCATTGGCCCCTCCAGACGCGGGCGTGAAGCGGGTTGAAGCCCAGCCGGTAGACCAGCTCCGCCGGGCGCTCGATGTCCCAGATGGCGAGGTCGCACCATTTGCCGGCCTCGATCGTGCCGACCTCATCCAGCCGCCCCAGCGCCCGCGCCGCCTCGCGCGTCACCCCGGCGAGGCATTCCTCGACGGTGAGGCGGAAAAGGGTCGCGCCCATGTTTAGGGTCAGCAGCAGCGAGGTCAGCGGCGAGGTGCCGGGATTGCAGTCCGTCGCGAGGGCGATCTTCGTGCCGTGGGCGCGGAACAGATCGACCGGCGGCAGCTTGGTCTCGCGGATGAAATAGAAGGCGCCCGGCAGCAGCACCGCCACCGTGCCGGCCTTCGCCATGGCGGCCGCGCCCTCGGCATCGGTGTATTCGAGATGGTCGGCCGACAGCGCGCCGAAGGAGGCGGCGAGCGCCGCGCCGTGGAGATTGGAGAGCTGGTCGGCATGGAGCTTCACCGGAAGCCCGAGCCCCCGCGCGGCCGCGAAGACCCGCGCCACCTGTTCCGGCGAGAAGGCGATGCCCTCGCAGAACGCATCCACCGCGTCCGCCAGCCCCTCGGCGGCGATCTGGGGCAGAAGGGCGATGACGCTGTCGATATAGCCGTCCTTGTCGCCGGCGAATTCCGGCGGCAGGGCATGGGCGCCGAGATAGGTCGTGGTCACGGCCACAGGCCGCTCCTCCCCCAGCCGGCGCGCCGCGTGCAGGCTCGCGCATTCGGCGGCAGGCTCCAGCCCATAGCCGGATTTCACCTCGACGGTGGTGACGCCCTCCGCCAGCAACGCATCGAGCCGCCGGACGGCGGAGGCGACCAGTTCCGCCTCGCTCGCCGCGCGGGTCGCCCGCATGGTGGAGACGATGCCGCCCCCCGCCCGCGCGATGGCCTCATAGGAGACCCCGGCGAGCCGCTGCTCGAACTCGGCGGCACGGTCGCCGCCATGGACGAGATGAGTGTGGCAGTCGATCAGCCCCGGCGTGATCCACCGGCCTTCGCATTCGATGATCTCATCGGCCTGACACTCCACCTCACTGCACTCATCGGCCACGAGGACGATGCGCCCATCGCGACACCCGACGACCCCGTTCTCGATGATGCCGAGGCCCGGCCGGTCGGGCGCCAGCGTGGCGATACGGGCGCCTCGCCAGAGACGGTCGCAGCGCATGGCCTCTCCTTCTTCGATGACAGGCGGACGGATAATGTCTATACATAATGACGTTTCTTCTGCCTTGTCCATAGCCCTCGGGAGCGACACTTCCATGTCCGGCACACAGAGCCCCGTCCCGGCCGCGCCGACGACCGACCTCTGGTTCGAAAATGCTTTCCTGTCAGATGGTTGGGCGCGGAATGTGACTCTGTCTGTCAGCGAGGGGCGGATCAGCTCAATCGCCGTGGGAGCCGATTCCACCGCCGCCTCAGAGCGGCACGCCATCGCCCTGCCCGGACTCCCGAATCTCCACAGCCACGCCTTCCAGCGCGCCTTTGCCGGCGGTACGGAGGTGCGGGGACCCACCGGCGACAGTTTCTGGACGTGGCGGGAGGCCATGTACCGGGCCGTGGACCGCATGGATCCCGACGATGTCGAGGCCATCGCTACCCTTGCCTATATCGAGATGCTGGAAGCCGGCTTCACCCGCGTGGGCGAGTTCCACTATCTGCACCACGACATAAATGGCCGCCCTTACAATGATTCAGGCGAGCTTTCGCACCGCATCGCGGCAGCCGCCGCCTCCACCGGGATCGCCCTGACGCTCTTGCCGGTGTTCTACGCCCATGGCGGTTTCGACGCCGCGCCGCCGACCCATGGGCAACGCCGCTTCATCAATGATATCAATAGCTTCAACAGGCTTATTGAATCCGCCCGGCAAGCGGTTTCCACCCTTCCGGACGCCGTTCTCGGCCTCGCTCCGCACAGCCTGCGGGCCGCGACCGTCAGTGAGATCGGCCAGCTCGTGGCGCTGGCGGGCGGCCCCATCCACATCCATGTCGCCGAACAGGCGAAGGAGGTCGAGGACTGCCTCGCCTTTTCCGGCCGGCGGCCGGTCGAGTTCCTCTTGGATCACGTCGCGGTGGACGAGCGCTGGTGCCTGATCCACGCCACGCACATGACCGCCGACGAAACCGTTCGGATGGCAAAAAGTGGCGCGGTGGCAGGGCTTTGCCCGATCACCGAGGCCAATCTCGGCGACGGCATCTTCCCCGCTCCGGCCTTCGTGGAAGCCGGCGGGCGCTATGGCGTCGGCACGGATTCCAATGTCCGGATCGACGCCGCCGAGGAGTTGCGTCTGCTGGAGTACTCCCAGCGCCTGGCGCTGCGCGCCCGCAACGTGCTCGCGATGAGTGAGGGCCGCTCCACCGGCGCCACCCTCTTCGCCGGTGCGCTCAAGGGCGGCGCGCAGGCGCTCGGCGCGCCCCTCGGCTTGGAGGTCGGCGCACCCGCCGACATCGTCGCCCTCGACGCCACCCACCCCTCGCTCGCGGGCAAGACGGGGGACGCGATCCTCGACGCCTGGATTTTCGGCGCGGCAGGGCAGACCGTTGACGCGGTCTGGCGGCGCGGCGTTAAGCTGGTCGACGGCGGCATCCACCGCGATCGCGCCGCCGCCCGCCGGCGCTTCGCCGCCGTTCTCGCCAAGCTCGCCGCCTGAATCGCCATCTTCACCGGAGCTTCCATGCCCTTGCAATTCATGATGATTCCCGGCGCCCCGACGCCGGTTGCGCCGTTCAGCCACGCGGTGGAGACCGATGGCTGGGTGTTCATCACCGGCCAGATGCCGACCTGGCCGGACGACGATTCCCGCCCGCTTCCGGAGGGCGTGGAGGCGCAGACGCGGCGGGTGATGGACAATCTCGTCATCGTGCTGGAGGGGCTGGGGCTGGACCTCTCCCACGTGGTGCAGGCGCGGGTCTACCTCACCGAGTTCCAGCGCGACTACCCGGCGATGAACGCGGCCTATGCGTCCTATTTCCCGCCGGACCGGCGCCCCGCCCGCACCTGCGTCGGCGTCACCGGCCTCGCCCGCGACGCGCTGGTCGAAATCGACCTCGTCGCCCGCCGCCCGTCCTGACGGCAACAAAAAAGGCGGCCCCGAGGCCGCCTTTTCCGTCTTCCGGGGGGACGATCAGACCACCTTGACGGTGAAGCTGCCCACTCCATCCACGCCGCCTTCCATCACGTCGCCGCGCACGATCGCGCCGACACCGGCCGGCGTGCCGGACATGATGATGTCGCCGGCCTTCAGCTCGAAAAGGCCCGAGAGGATCGAGATCATCTCCGGCACTTTCCAGATCATCTGGTTGAGGTCGCCGACCTGACGCTGCACGCCGTTGACGTTCAGCCAGACCTTGCCGTCGGTCGGGTGGCCGATCTTGGAGGCCGGCACCAGCGCCGAGCACGGGGCGGAGGCTTCGAACGCCTTGCCGACTTCCCACGGACGGCCGAGCTTCTTGGCCTCGCCCTGCAGGTCGCGGCGGGTCATGTCGAGGCCGATGCCGTAGCCCCAGACGCAGTCCATCGCCTTGTCGACCGGGATGTTCACCCCGCCCTTGCCGAGCGCCACGAGCATTTCCAGCTCGTAGTGCACGTCGCTGGACTTGTCGGGATAGGGGAAGGTGCCGTTGGTGATGACGTTGTCGGGGTTCTTCTGGAAGAAGAAGGGCGGCTCCTTGTTCGGATCATGCCCCATCTCGATCGCGTGCTCGGCATAGTTGCGGCCGACGCAGTAGATGCGGTGGATGGGAAACAGCTTGTCCGAGCCTTCGACGGGGAGCGTCGGGATGCCAGGAGGCGTGATCACATAGGCGGCGTGGTCGAGAGGGGCGTTCATCAGCGTACTCCTGCATAATAGTCGACGCGTTTTTCAATGTTTTCAATGAGAGCCGACAGCCCCATCGCCGCGGCGAAGAGGATGATGGTCAGCGCCCAGAAGTTCTCCATGTCGAAATTGCGCGAGTAGAGCTCGAACAATTCGCCATAGCCGATGATCGAGACCAGCAGCTGGCCGATCACCACGCCCTTCACGCCGCGCACCACGCCGAGCCGGATGCCGGCCAGGATTTCGGGAAGGGCCGCGAGAAGGATGATCTTGCCGTAGAGGGTGAAGGTGGAGGCGCCGTAGCTGCGCCCCATCTCGATGAGCGAATTCGGCACGCCCTGTATGCCGGCGCGGGTGTCCAGCACAATGATCCAGACGGCGAACAGGAAGACGGTGACGACCACGGTCGTCTCGCCCATGCCGAACAGGATCATCAACACCGGCACCAGCGCGGAGAGCGGCGCCGAGACGAAAATGTTGACCCAGATGCCCATCAGGTTGTCGACCGCCTGGAAGCGGCCCATGAGCACGCCCAGCACGATGCCCACGACGATGGAGAAGAACATGCCGATGAGAAAGCTGTTCAGCGTGGTCAGCGCCGCCGCCTGCCAGGTGCCGGTCTGCACCAGCGCCACGGCCGCCACCACCACATCGGAGAGCGGCGGGATGAGGAACATCATGCCGGATTGCCCGACCAGTTCCCAGATGAGGCACCACACGATGAGCGACGCCATCATGGGCACGCGATAGCCGAAGAGTGTCATCGCGCCCTCCCCTAATCGACGTAGCGCTTGAGGCCCTGCCAGATCTCCTCGACCGTATCGAGATAGCCCTGGTCACGGCGGATGGCGTCAGGCGAGGCCGAACGGTCGATCTCCGGCTCGATGATCTGGGCGATGCGGCCCGGACGGCGGGAGAGGATGACGATTCGGTCGGAGCAATAGACCGCTTCCTCGATCGAGTGGGTGACGAAGATGAAGGTCTTCTTCTCCAGCTCGACGAGGCGCAGCAGGTCCTCCTGGAACTTGCGGCGGTTCTGCTCGTCCACCGCCGAGAACGGCTCGTCGAGCAGCAGCACGTCGGCGTTCACCGCGAAGGCACGGGCAAGGCCAACACGCTGGCGCATGCCGCCGGAGAGTTCGTGCGGGTATTTGTTCTCGAAGCCGGCGAGCCCAACCTCGGCGATGTATTTGCGGGCGATGGACTGGCGCTCGTCCTTGCCCATGCCCTTGAGCTCAAGGCCGAAGGCGACATTGCGCATCACTGTCGCCCACGGCATCAGCGCGAAGTCCTGGAACACGAAGGCCCGCTCCGGGCCGGGGCCGGTCACGGTCTTGCCGTTCACCCGGATTTCGCCGGAGGTGGCGGGGATGAGGCCCGCGATGATCTTGAGCAGGGTGGTCTTGCCGCAGCCGGAGGGGCCGAGCAGCGTGGTCAGCTTGCCGGCGGGGAAGTCGAGATCGATGCCGCGCAGCGCCTCGACCTCGTTGTACATCTTGCAGATGCCGCGCACCTCGACCGCGACGTCGCTGCCCGCAGGCTTGGCGGCGGCCGCGGCCGCCTGCGTCGTGATGTTGCGCATGGGTCAGGACCTTCTCTTTTCGGGACGCAGCACGCGAAGCTCGAAAGCCTCAAGCGCGGCGAGCGTCAGGGTGGAGACGAGGATGATGGAGACCACGGCGGCATACATCTCCGCATAGTTCGCCACCGAGCGGTGATAGGTGATGAGATCGCCGATGCCGGTCGGCGTGATCAGCAGTTCGGCGAGGATCACGCCGATGAAGCCGGCGGCGAGGCCGAGCCGCAGACCGGCGAAGATGACCGGGCTGGCGTCGGGGATGATGATCTTGGTGATGCGCTGCCACCAGTTTCCCTGGAAGGAGTAGCACATGGCAACCAATGAGGGATTGGCGTTGCGGACGGCCTTGTAGCCGTTGAGCACGATCACCGGCAGGGCCAGCATGATCACCGCCAACGTCTTCGACACCAGGCCGATGCCGTAGACGAACGTAATGAGCGGGATCAGAGCGGCCATGGGCGCGGCCTGCACGACGATGAACACCGGCGCGATGAGCCATTCGGCGAAGCGCGACAGCCCCATGACGATGCCCAGCGCGATGCCGATGACCGTCGAAATGGCGATGCCGATCACCAGCGGCTGCAGCGTCTCCGCATAGGCGGCGACGAAGGAGCCGTCGAGCGTCATCGTCACGAAGGCGCGCAGCGTCTCCAGAAAGGTCGGGAAGGCGAAGCTGATCGGAATGCGCCCGGCGATTTCCCAAATGAGGAAGAAAAGCCCGATGGAGGCAATGCGCCAGAGGGCCGTGCGATGCTCCGACAGCTTCCTCCAGAAGGAGGAAGCCTCGGGGTTAGGAACGGCTCTTGAGGAGCCGTTCGCCTGTGCGGGAGCCGCCATCCATCCGGCCTCAGTTCGTGCCGACCTTGCCGAGCGCGCGGTTCAGCGGCTCGAGCGCCCAGAAATCCTCGACCTTCAGCTCGTCCGGCTTGCCGGTGAGCTGGCCGGAGAGGGTGTAGAAGGCGAAGTCATCCTTGGCCGCTGTTGCGCCGCCGCCGTTGAGCGGGAACGCCTTGCCTTCCGCGAGTTCGGTGAAATAGGGGGTGATCTCGGCGACCTGGTCGGCCGGCAGGTCCGGCAGCAGCTTGTACTTGGCGCGCCACTCGGCAACGACCGCCGGGTTCTTGGTCACTTCACGCCAGGTGGTCAGCACGGACTCGACGATGATGTCGACGTCCTTCTGGTTCTTGTCGAGGAAGTCCTGGCGGGCGAACAGCGCCTCGTCGGTGGCGTTCACCCCGTCGAGCGGCAGGATGATGAACTTGCCGGGCGCCTTCTCCTGCAGCAGCCGGCGGCCGGCGGAATCGACGATGGTCGCCTTCACATTGCCCTGGAGCAGCGCGCCGGTGCGCACTTCCGAGCCCGGAATGTAGCTGATCTTGGAAAACTTGATGCCCTGCCGGTCTTCCATCAGCTTCATGATGGCCTCGGTGCCGGAACCGCGCGAGTGCACCGCGACCTCCTGCCCGTTGAGGTCCTTCCACGTCTTGTAGAACTCGGCATTGACCGCCGGGTAGAAGCGCAGCGTGGAGAGCTGGAGGAAGATGCGCACGGGCACCTTGACCTTCTGGATGAGGGCATAGGGACCGCCGACGCCGATATCCGCCTGTCCGCTCACCACGGCCTGCGCCGCGATGTCCTCGGACTTGAGATAGGTCATCTCGATGTCCACGCCCTTCTGTTTGGCCAGCTCGAAGGCGGCCAGCAGATGCAGGTTCTCGACGCTGGCGATGTCGCCATAGGCCACGCGCACCTTGGCTTCCGCCTCGGGCGAGAAAGCCAGCGCCGCGCTGAAACCAAGCACGGCAGCGGTGCCGGAAAGGCGCACCAATCCCTTGGTCAGGCTCTTGAGCATGTTCGTCTCCCATAATGCCGCGTGGTTGGTTCCACTGATGGCTGAACGGCGCGCCACCCCGCGAGGTAGCAGACCAATTATGTTTTGGTTTATCTTGGTGGAAAGAGCCGGTCAAGTTCAAAACGGCTTGACCTCAGGCTGCGACGCCCGCATAGATTGAACCAATTCCATATTTGGTTGAGACGGCCGCCATGCTGAACCCGCAATTGGATACCGCCCCGGTCGACATTCATCCGGCGAAGGGGATCGTGACGCAGTTGCGCGCCTATCTCGCGCAGATCGATCTTCCCGATGACGGGCGCCTGCCCCCGGAGCGCGAGCTGGCGGTGGCGCTCGGCGTATCCCGCACCGAATTGCGCAAGGCGCTCGATGTTCTGGAGGCGGAAGGCCAGCTTTGGCGCCATGTCGGCAAGGGCACCTTCATGGGCAGCCGGCCGCTGGACACGTTTGCCGACATTTCCGCGCTCGCGCGGCGCAGCAACCCGGCGGAGGTGATGCGCGCCCGCCTCGTCATCGAGCCGGAGATCACGCGCGCCGCCGCCTTCACCGCGACGCCCGCGGCGATTTCCGAAATGCGCCTCTGCCTCGCTCGCTCACGCCAGGCGGAGACCTGGCGGCAATATGAGGGCTGGGACACGCGGCTCCACCGCACCATCGCCGAGGCAACTCAGAACAGCCTGCTGGTCGGCCTGTTCGACACACTCAACGCCGTCCGCCGGGCCGTCACCTGGGGCCGGCTGCGCACCGCGCCGGTGCGTCCTCTGCCCACGCACCACAGCTTCGCCGAGCATGAAGCCATTGTGGACGCGATCGAGAATCGGGACATGGCCGGCGCGGCCGCTGCCATGCGCGCCCATCTGCAGACCGTCGAGCGCAAGCTGCTGGAGAAGCAGATGCGGGCGGCCAACGAAGATTGAACGTGGGCCGGGCGAGATCAGGCCCGCCGTGCGAAGCTGGCCTCATCCGGCGAATTCTGTTCTCTTGCGACAGGTCAAGGACGCCGCGGCGCCTTCGCCGTCCCGTGGCAGCCTCTCGGCATGGCCGGTCCGGCCGACTCACGGGTTGCAAGGAACGCCATGAACAGCCCTCGCACACCAACCGCCGGCACAGCCGAGGGCCATTATCGGGACCTGATCGCCCGCGCGGCCGCCCTCGGGCCGTTGCGCACCGCAATCGCCCACCCTTGCGATGAATCGGCACTCCGCAGCGCGCTGGATGCCGCCAATGCCGGCCTGATCGGGCCGATCCTGGTCGGGCCACAGGCGCGCATCACCGCCCTCGCACGGGAACACGGGCTCGATCTTGCCGGCCTCACCCTGATGGACGCGCCGCACAGCGTCGCCTCCGCCGCACGCGCGGTGGAACTGGTGCGCACGGGCGAGGCGAGCCTGTTGATGAAGGGCAGCCTGCACAGCGACGAGCTGCTGGCCGCGATCACCGCCCGCGACGCCGGCCTTCGGACCGGGCGGCGCATCAGCCACGTCTTCGTCATGGACGTGCCGTCTTATCCCGAGCCGCTTTTCGTCACGGACGCCGCCGTCAACATTTTCCCGGACCTCGCCGCCAAGCGCGACATCGTGCAGAACGCCATAGACCTGCATCTGGGGCTCGGCCTCGGGCGCCCGCGTGTGGCGATCCTTTCGGCGGTGGAGACCGTCACCACCAGCATCCCCTCCACCATCGATGCGGCCGCCCTGTGCAAGATGGCCGACCGGGGCCAGATCACCGGCGCCGAGCTCGACGGCCCGCTGGCGATGGACAACGCCATTTCCCTTGAGGCCGCCCGCATCAAGGGCCTGACCTCTCCGGTTGCCGGCCGGGCGCAGATTCTTGTCGCGCCGGACCTCGAAGCGGGCAACATGCTGGCGAAGAACCTCACCTTCATGGCTGGGGCCGACGCCGCCGGGCTCGTGCTCGGCGCCCGCGTGCCGGTGATCCTGACGAGCCGCGCTGACACGCTGAAAACCCGCCTCGCCTCCTGCGCGGTCGCGGTTCTCTATGCCGATGCCCGGCTGCGCCAGCCGGGGCTGGGAGGCTGAGCGATGAGCGACGTTCTGTTTGTGGTCAATGCCGGCTCCTCCAGCATCAAGTTCAAGCTCTACCGCGTGGCGGGGAAGACGCCCGAGGTGATGATCGCCGGCGCGCTCGACGGCATCGGCACCCGCCCGCGCCTGCGCGCCCGCGATGGCAGCGGGCTGAACCTGGTGGACCAGTCGTTCGCGCCGCAGGAGATCGCCGGCCCGCACGAGGGCCAGCATGCCATCGGCGATTGGATCACTCCCTTCATCGACGATCATCACCTGATTGGCGTCGGGCACCGCGTGGTGCATGGCGGGCCGGACTACAGCCATCCCGTCGTCATTGACGACAGCGTGCTGGCGCGGCTGGAGAGCTTCATCCCGTTGGCCCCCCTGCACCAACTGACCAATATCGGCCCCATCCGCGCCATCCGCCAGCGCCGCCCGGAACTGCCGCAGGTCGCCTGTTTCGACACGGCCTTCCATCGCGGGCATCCCGAGATTTCCGACCGCTTCGCCCTGCCCCGCGCGCTTTATGAGGATGGCGTCCGGCGCTACGGCTTTCACGGGCTCTCCTATGAATATGTGTCGGCTCGGCTTCGCGCCATTGATCCGGAAGCTGGCGCAGGCGCCGTCGTGATCGCCCATCTCGGCTCCGGCGCCTCGGCGTGCGCGCTGAAGGGCGGGCGAAGCCAGGATTCGACCATGAGCTTCACGGCGCTTGACGGCCTGCCGATGGGCACGCGCTGCGGCGCGCTGGATGCCGGCGTCGTCCTGCATCTCATCGAGCAGAAGGGCATGAGCCCGGCCGAGGTCGGCCATTTGCTCTACCACGACAGCGGACTGAAGGGCCTGTCGGGGGTGAGCAGCGACATGCGCGAGCTTCTCGCCAGCCCAGCCCCGGAAGCCGCGCTGGCGGTGGACTATTTCTGCCTCAAGGTCGCGCAGGCGGTCGCCCAATTCGCGGTAACGCTCGGCGGGCTGGACGCCCTCGTCTTCACCGCGGGCATCGGCGAACGGTCCGCCCCGGTCCGGGCGCGCATATCCGCGAAGCTCGCCCTGCTGGGGGTACGGCTTGACGAGACGGCCAACAGCCAGGCGGGCGACGCGCCGCAGGGCAGCCGCATCGATACCGCCGATGCCGGCGTCCGCGTCTTCGTCATCCCGACCGATGAAGAAGCCATGATCGCGCGCCACACCATAGGCCTGCTCGAAGAGAGAAGGCCTAAGGGCTAGATCTCGGCGGACCGTAGGCGCGCCCGTCGGCCTCAACTTGCTTGCGGACCTGAGCCGGCACTCGCTGGATGAGCTGGTACCATTCCCAACCGAACCGGCTATTGAGGCTCAACATGAGACGCAGCTGGTAGAAGAATTGACGCTTCAGTTCGTCCGGCGCCTCGGGCCAGATCGCGAGAAGAAAAGCCAGGCGCCGCTTCACCGCCTCCATCTCACGCGGCGCAACCAGCGACGACATCTTCCAGGCCTCATACGCCAAAGCGGGGTTTGACGCGGCCCAGCTTGCGGTGGCGAGGCTCATCCACGCCGAAGCGTCCACTGGACTAACCATCAAGACCGAGGCGGCCTCGCGCTGAATCTGCGCGGGAGATCCGCTCATGGCCTGCGTGAGGCTCAGGCTCATCTGCCGCGCGCGGCTGCGCACGCCCGGCGTCTCCGCCCACGCCTGAAGTTCGCTGCGTGCGTCAAAGAGAGGAACGAGCGTCTCGGCAGTCCAATACTCGCCAGCTAGAAGCGCCTGTGCTCTGCCTTCCAGCGCCTGGAATCGCCAGAGCTGCCAGCCTGCGAAAACCAACCCGGCCGACATCGCGATAAGCACCGCCGACATGGCCGTGCTTCCCAGCGTTCGCCGAGTTGTGGTGGCCGCAGGCATCATCCGACGTAATACTTCTTGTAATAGGCTGACGAGTAGTAGGAATAGCGACCATATTTCGGCGTCCGCCGAAGATCGACCATGTTGAAGGCAATCCCGCACACCTTCCGGTCGCCGGGAATACGGTCCAGCGAGTGACGGACGAATTCGCGCGCCGTTGTTCCCCAGCGGATCACGAAAACGACCTTGTCGGCCATCCCCGCGACAACCGCAGCGTCGATGACCGGACCGATTGGCGGGGCATCCAGGATGATAAGATCGAAGCTCTGCCGCAATTGGTCCAGCAGGTGCTGCATACGCGCCGAACCCAGCAGATCGGGCGGACTTTGCGTCTTGGCGCCCGATCCCAGCACATAGACGCCGGACGCCTTGTCGCGATGGAGTATGCCATCAGACGAGGCCGTCTGCGCGAGCAATTCGACGAGACCAGGGCGATCGGTCAGACCAAACTGCTGGGAAATCGACGGGCGCCGCAAGTCGCAATCAATAACGAGAGCCCTCTTGCCTGACGTCGCCGCTGAGACAGCCAGCGCAATCGCCAACGACGTCTTGCCCTCGCCGGGCGAGGCCGATGTGATTTCGACGACCTGAGGCGGATTATCCACGTCAGACATTTGTACGCCGGCCCGGAGGCTGCGAACCGATTCACTGAAGCGCGACAAGGGTTTGTCGACGAGATAGCGCACGACGGCGACCTCGCCGCCTGGCGGCTCGTCGAATTCGGCCCATTCGATGGAGGAAAGCACGGGCAGACCCGTCTGCTCCTCGACTTCTCGAGGGCTCGTAAAGCCAGAATTGAGAAGATCGAGCAGGAAAGCAAACCCGACCCCGAGCGCGAGCCCTGCGATGACACCGGCCGCGAGAAACAGCTTCTTCTTAGGAAATGAAGGGGTCGAACTCGGCAACGCCGGCGTGATGATCCGCGCGTCCTTGATATCGACTTCGGATTGTTCGGACGTCAGCTTCGCCTGAGTGAGAAACGTTTCATAAAGTGTTCGGTTGGCTTGAGCATCGCGCTCAAGTTCACGCAGACGTATGGTCAGCGCGTTATCGCTACCCGCCTGCCCCGATACAGCCGACACGTTGGCCGCCATCGCATTTGCGCGAGCCTGCGCGACATCATAATCATTCTTGAGATTGGCTATGATGCGCTCGATTTCAGCATTGATCTGCCGCTCTGTTTCCCTCCTCTCGGCCCTCACATTAACAACAAGAGGATGCCGTTCGCCGTAACGGGAGACCAAATCAGCTTCTCGGGCCGAAACGGCCGCGAGCTTGCCTCGAAGATCAGCGACAACGGCAGACCTGATGACATCAGGTATCGAATCAACTTTTCCGCCGCTGGCCACAAGATCCCGCGCCTGTTCGTACTTGGCTTTCTTCTCCGCCGCCTCAGTCTGAATCTGGACCAGCTCAGCATTGACTTCGGACAATTGCTGCTCGTTAAGCGTCGTCGAACCCACAGCAATCAGCTTGTGTTCATTCCGGAAGGCCACGACGGCCTCTTCGGATTTACGCAACTGGTCGCGCAAATTGTCGAGGCGCTCGGTGAGCCAGGACGCCGCACGGCGCGCCGCTTCATAGCGATTCTCAAGCTGATCGACGATGTACGCATCGGCAATCGCGTTGGCGAGGCGAGCAGATTTGTCCGGATTCTGCGATGTGACGGAGATCGTTATCGTAGACGACCGACCTACCCGCGCGACATCCATGGCCGCCTTGAGCCGAAAGATTGCTCCGCGAACATCTTCCGGGAGCTTGGATATATCCGGATCATCCTGCCCGCCCGCGCTCGGCGCTCCGGTTTTACTGTCCTCTGCTTGACGTCCGCCGCCGAACCATCCAGTCACCAAAGACAACAGGGACGGCTTCGCTTTCCCGAACTCAGGGTCTTCGGTCAATTTTTCGTGCTCGACCACGCGCTTGAGTAAACTCACAGACGTGAGAATTGCCACCTGATCGTCCATGACATTGCTGCCACTGACGATTGGCGACAAATCATCGCCCAAAGGCCGGCGCGACGACGAATCGAGAAGAACTTCAGCCGTGCTGGTGTAGCGCGGCGTCAATGTCATCAACACAACAAATGTAATTGCAACAAACGAAAGCGCAACGACAACGATCATTTTCCAACGGCGCAGGAAAAAATCTATCAGATGATGAAAATTAAACTGGCGGCCTTCCTCGACCTGAGTAAGTTCCGCGAATTTTCCGTGCATGTGAGATCACCTACGATGTCGGATAGCGCCTCAGCCGGATAGATGACGGCTATCACTCAGACACACGCCCCTGCATGACGCATTTGCATTATATCCGCAACGTCTGCGATTCATAGAGACGCTGTCCAACCACAGTGCTATAAAAACACACTTTTCACATAATGAGATTCACTCGGATAGTTTCCAGTTGAAGCGCGAGAGTGTTTGAAAATACACTTCTCGTTTGGACGGACAAATGGACTTCAGGGTATCATGATGAGCGTACTGAGTAAATTGGCGCAGACCAACTCGATCATGACATTGAATGGTACACGGCGTTCTTTGCTGATCGGCATCGGAGCCAGTTTGCTGGCGGGATGCACGTCGGCGCCAAGCAGCCCTCCAACAGAGGCTGGCACGTCACAGACACCGCCGGAGTATGTGCTTGGCACAGGCGATCGCCTTCGCCTTACGGTCTTCAATGAACCGACACTGTCCGGCGAATTCGAAATCGACGCGTCCGGAGATATTTCCATCCCGCTGATCGGAAGCATCAAGGCCGCCGGAATAACGCAGCGACAGCTCGAGCAGGCCATCGCGGCGAAACTCGCCGCTGGATATATGCGTGATCCACGCGTCAATATCGAGATGCTCAAATATCGGCCATTCTATATACTCGGCGAAGTCCAGAAAGCTGGTGAGTATCAGTATCGTAACGGCATGAATGTCATTGGGGCCGTTGCTGTCGCCGGTGGATTCACCTATCGCGCCAATGATCAGACGGTCCTCATTCGACGCGCCGGCGATACCAAGGAAGTCTCCTATCCCGTTGCGACCACGACGATGGTTTATCCCGGGGATATCGTGCGCGTTTCCGAACGTCTCTTCTGATATCCGTCACGATGGTGCGGACGACGCAGACGTCGAACCTGCGTCGCGCCGCTTCTTTTTCCAATCAACATGTTGTGTCGATACGTCGACTCCAGCTTTGCGCAAGGCCTGCGCCCATCAGAGCCCAGTACAAAAGTGCAACGCCCTGCATCTGCACGCTGAAGTCGAACAAGGCATGCCCCAGCACCGTCACACTTGCGGAAAGCGCGATCAAGCTGAGCATGGGCAAATTTTGGCAGCAGGCGGCGTTTCTAAATATTTTGATTATAGCCCCGCCTACCAGCATGGCCACGACGATGACTGACGGAATTCCCGCTTCAAAAGCGATTTCTATGTATGTATTGTGGGCATAATTCCAAAACTGGTCGATGAGTATATCAGTCCTATACTGGGGGTATATGTTCGAGAAACTGCCATAGCCAAACCCCGTCCAAGGCTGATCCAGGGTCGCGCGAATGGCGTTAATATAGGCGGCAAATCGCAGTTCAAGATCTTCCGGTCCGGCTTCGGCCCGCTCCGCGACCTCCGCGCCATAGACCATCAGCCCAAGCGCAGCGGTCGATAGCAACACAGCGGCCGCAATGATGGAGAAACGATGGGCTCGGCCAAGAAGGGTGACCAGAGCCAAAAGGCAGCAAACGCCCGCTAAGGACCAGATCGTGCCGGCCCGCGAGCCGCTCCATAAAAGCGCGACGAGGATGACGAGCATCGGCACCACGAGTGGCAAACTTCGTTGCCAGATCCGCTCCAGCATTTCGACTGAGCGGTAGCTGAGCGTCGGCGCACGAGATGCCCTCCCTTCGCCCGCTCCTCTCAAAAGCAAGCCACAAGCGACCACCAGGCCAATCCCGGCGAAGGTCGCGAAGCTGTTACGGTTTACAAAGGTGGACGTGGCGAAATCGAGATAATGCCTCTTCGGACCCCATAGTCCCTGGGTCGGAAAGAACAGACGCTGCATGATGCCAAAGATGGCGTAAGCCGTCACCACGACAACGATTCCCGCGGCAAATGCCTTGGCGCGCTGACTGTCGCGGCAGAGCTGTAAGCCCAAGTAGAACGCAGCCGCATTAGACACGAGGCGGATGAGACCCAACCACCCTTCATCCGGAACGACGGAGATTGATCCACGAAACGCGGCATCTGACTCCCCATTGGACGGCCATTGCGAAAGCGCCTGCTGCGCCAATTCCCAAAAAGGACTGTGCCAGCTTGCGGGCGTCCATGGGACAGCCTGAAGGACGATCCAGGCTAGAACCGCTCCGAACAGCGCCGCCATCCACCAAATGCGCTTCAGAGCGACAGCTCGCGCGCCTCCGGAGACGATCAACCCGAGTTCGAACATGATCAGCAATATGCCGAAAGCCATGCCGTTCGCGGCCCAGCTCAACATCCGATTGCCGCCGTAATACAGAGGCGCAGAAGCCAAAGCGGCGATCAACAGCAGCAGCAGAAAGTCGTTGAGGCTCTCCGCCGTCGTCCGACGCCGAAGGAAGCGTCGGCCCGAGCCCCCCTTCGGATGCCCGCTTTGGCTTTCGGGAACGTCCGCGCCGCGATATGCGGCAGGCCCCTGAGCACGCCGCGTGACCCTGCCGTCATGCCCGCGATTGCGGCGCAAGGGCTTGGGCGCATCATCCGGCTCCGGTCTCATGTCTGGAGAAACCGAACGCTAGCGCCCTCAAGCACGACGCATGTCAGGCGCTGGGTGAGATAAGCGCCCGTGTCGATGTTGATGCGGTTTGCCAGCACCTCAGGCTGCATAACGGGCGTATGGCCATGGACGACGCGCTTGCCATGATCAGCGTCCGAGTCAGTGAAGATGTCACGAATCCAGATCAGATCGTCGTCATCCTGCTGATCGAGCGGAATACCCGGCCTTACGCCGGCGTGACAAAAGAAATAGTCGCCAACGCTATAGCTTGACGGCAGATGACGTAAAAAATCGATATGGTGCGCCGGGAAGGCACGCGCCACGGTCGCGCCCAACTCGTGCAGGCGCCCGTCCATCTGAAAATCGCGGGCCACCACGCCATATGAGAAGAGTGTTTCGACACCGCCATTTGCCAGCCAAGCGCTCCAGTCCGCTCGGCCGTCCAGAGCCTCAAGGAACATGGATTCGTGGTTTCCCTTGAGGCAAATCCAGCCCGAGGACTTTTGTCCCTCGCTCAGGCACTCGATCACCGCCCGGGAGTCGCTGCCACGGTCGAGGTAATCGCCTAGAAAAACCAGCAGATGAGCGGCCCCGGAGCTATCGAGTTCGATCTGCTCCAGCAGTCGCGCAAGGAGGTCGTACCGCCCGTGGATATCGCCGATGCCGTAAACGCGGCGGCCGTCCGGTATCACAGCGGAAGAGGTCTTTGAGGGAGACGGAAAGAAGCGCGATAACAATGCGCGGCTGGCGGCAATAAAGTTCATCAAACTTAAGCCCGCCAGCCACGCCTTTTAGTTCGGACATCGCCAAGGACGCTCAATGGCTTCCTTGCTGATCGTCCTCAATATGTGAGAACGATCGCCGCGCTGACGACATTCTGCTGATAGTCCTCGACACCGTTCACACCGTTCAGGCTCGACGAGTAGTCGGTGTAATTATAGGTCAGACGGAACGTCGCGTAGCGGTTCAGCAAATAGCGTAGCTCTGCACCGGCCACGTACTGATCGTCGTCACGCGCATAGTCTTCATAATTCTGGTTCTGATAGCTGAACCAGGCGGAGAGAAGTATATTGCGGCGCCATTCATAGTCGCCGCGCACCCCAACCGTCGAGCTCAGCACGCTCGAACCATCAAGGCCGTTATACTCAAAATTCGACGTCAGCACTTCCTGCTTCGCGTTGACATTGATCGTCAACAGCGGCGTGGCGAACCAGTCGAGATTGGCGCCATAGGTGAAGTGGGGAACCGAGTCGATATTGCCTTCCGAATCCCAGTAGCTGTAACCAACATAAACTTCACCGCGCGTCAGGCGCGACGGCTGGAATTCCAGACCGGTGGTGAACGAATATTGCTCGGCGTTGTAATCCGTATCTTCCATGAAGGCCCAGCTATAGCTGGAACCGAGGAAGACGCTGGTGAGCGGACTGATGCTGTAGCCGACACGCCCGCTGATCTTATAGTCCTGACCGTCGCGGTAGGATTGATCGGTCGGCGCCCCGTCGAGGGTGTCGTCAAACGCACGATCGCGGAAATCGAACAGCACGCGCGTCCAGAGCCGGTTGAAGCTCTTGCGGAAGCCGACACCCGCCGTGGTCTGGTCGTAAGGCAGCGGCGAGGTCAGGCCGGTGTCGGTCTCGTCATCGCCCGGCAGCTCATTGAGATGCGCGAAACGGGCATAGCCAATGATCTCGAAATCACTGGTGACATCGAGACGACCATTCGTACCGGCCGAATAGCTCTGGTAGTCCGCCTCACTATACTTCGCGTAAGTGCCGCTCTCGAAATATCCGTCAAAAGCAAGATAGTGGCGGGTCCAGTCGGACTTCAACGTCGCCGCCGGCCGCACCGTCAGGATCCAGTCGGCCTTCTCGTTCGTGTCCGTCGCCGAGATATTGTCGTTGTAGCTGCCGCCCAGGAGAAGCGAGGGCAGAAGAACGAAGGAACCCACCGGTACGCCCGGCGCCGATACGGCATCAGCGGCGCGATCCGCAACCGCCATACGCGCGGGATCGGAGGAGGTTGCCGAAGCCGGCGGCGGATATTCCGCCGCGCTGGCCACCCCGCCGAAAACGCTCCCGAGAAGCGCCGATACCAG